>DASSGC010000610.1:0-31961 GCA_035693765.1 Acidimicrobiales bacterium | reverse complement strand
CCGCGCGCCGCGACGCTACCCCAAGCCGTCGCTCCTGGCCCGGCACCGGTTCTGCTCGGCTCCCGGCGCCCGCGGTCGTAGTGTCGGTGGCGAGATCGTCGACGAGCAGATGGCCCGATGCCCATGGATGAGCCCGCACCCGTGCAACTGACCGCTCCCGCCGCCCGGGGGTCGGCGCGACTGGCCCGCATCCTGGCCGCCGGGGTCGCCGCCGACGCCGGGCTCAGCATCGACGACACCGAGGACCTCCGGATCGCGGTGAGCGAGCTGGTCGCGCTCCTGGTGGACGGCCTGGACGATGCCCGGGAGACGATCGTCGTCCGTTTCTGGGCCGGCCCGGGCGAGGTCACCGTCGCCGGCGAACGTCCCGCGGTGGCGGCCGACCGCGAGGTCACGGGGGTCGACGACCTGGCGCTGGAGATCCTCCGCGTCGTCGTCGACCACCACAGCTTCGACACGACCGACGGTGGCCGGCGCTTCCACCTCGTGAAGCGCGCACGCGTACGCACATGACCACGGGGCGGGAGCACGAGACGGTCGATCTGGACGGGCTGTTCCTCGACTACCGCGCCGCGGGCGAGCGGGCGGTGCGGAACCGCCTGGTGGAGGCACACCGGGGCCTCGCCGCGTCGATCGCCAACGACTACCGGGGCCGCGGCGTCGACCTCGACGACCTCGTGCAGATCGCCATGCTGGGCATGCTCAAGGCGGTCGAGCGCTTCGACCCCGCGCGGGGCATCCCGTTCTCGTCGTTCGCCAGCCGCACCGTCAACGGGGAGATCAAGCGCTACTTCCGGGACCGGACGTGGGCGGTGCGCCCACCCCGCAGCGCCCAGGAGCGCCACCTCGACCTGCGCCGCGCCCGGACCGCCCTGTCGTCCCGTCTCGGCCGGCCGCCCACCATCGACGAGCTCGCCGCCGAGCTCGACCTGTCGACCGACGAGGTGCTCGACGCGGTCGAGGCCGGTGCCGCCTACCGGGCCACCAGCCTCGACGCCCGGCGCGTCGGCGACGAGGACGGCGGCGCGCTGGCCGACCGGCTGCCGGCGGGGGACGCACCGAACGGACCGGTCGAGATGCGGCTGCTCGTCGACCAGCTGCTCGACAACCTGCCCCGCCGGGAGGCCGAGATCATGCGCCTCCGGTTCTTCGACGAGCTGACCCAGAGCGAGATCGCCGAGCGCCTCGGCATCAGCCAGATGCACGTGTCCCGGCTCATGCGCCGGTGCCTCGGCGACCTGCGGGCCGCCCTGGACGGCTGAGCGCCGAACGCCCGGCCGGCGCCCGTCAGTCGGCGACGGTCAGCAGGTCGCCGAGCCGGGTGATCTCGAACAGCCGCTGGAGCTGCGGCGGCACCGCCCGGACCGCGAAGCCGCCGCCCTTCGCCTCCGCGTGGCGGTGGAGGGCGACGAGCACCCCCAGCCCGCTGGAGTCGACGAAGCCGACGCCCGCCAGGTCGAGCGTGAGGTTCCGGTCGCCGTCGTCGATGACCTGTGCCAGCTCGCGTTTCACCTCGTCGGACGTGACGATGTCGAGGTCGCCGGACAGCCGCGCCCGCGCCGCCCCCTCGCCGCGCTCGACGATCTCCAGCAGGGGCCGCTCGCTCACCATCGCGCCAAGCTAACAAGGACGGCGGTGCCCGCCGGGCGCCCGAGGCCGGGCCGGCGGCGGCGCGCCCGCCGTGGCCACCGCGGGCAGGCACTACCATCACGCAGATGCCCCCCACGCCCCCGCCGGGCGGACCGCCCGCCGGCTCGTACGCCACGGGCTACTTCGAGACCCGGCTCGCCGAGCACCCCCACCGCGACAAGGTCTGGCGGCACATCTGCGCCTACCTCCGGCGCTGGATCGGCACCGACGCCGAGGTGCTCGAGCTCGGGGCGGGGCGGTGCGACTTCTCCAACAACGTGTCCGCCGCCCGGGTCGTGGCCATGGACATCGACAAGACGGTCGAGGCGTCGGCCGCCGAGACCGTCACCACGGTCGTCGGCGACTGCACCGACCTGGGCCGGTTCGACGACGGCAGCTTCGACGTCGTGTTCGCGTCCAACCTGCTCGAACACCTCGAGCGACCGGCGGCCACCGGCCTGCTCGCCGAAGCCCAGCGGGTGCTGCGCCCGACCGGCCGGCTGATCCTGGTCCAACCCAACTTCCGGCTCGACCCCGGCGGCTACTTCGACGACTTCACCCACGTGGCCATCTACACCGATCGCTCCCTGCAGGACTACCTGGTCAGCGAGGGCTGGTCGGTCGAGCACGCCGAGGCCCGGTTCCTGCCGCTCACGATGAAGTCGCGTGCGTCGGGCCTCAGCTTCCTCGTGCCGCTCTACCTCCGCTCGCCGGTGCGACCGCTCGCCGGCCAGATGCTGGTCGTGGCCCGGCCGTCGCCCGCCCGACCATGAGCCTCGCCCGCGAGCGGGTCGAGACCGCTCCGCCCACCGGCGACGCACCCGACCCCGACCGAGACGACCGCGCTCCCGCCCGCGCACCGGCGCCGGCCACACGGGAGCCCGGGGCGTGGCGCTGGGCTGCGCTGTTCGTGCTGCCGTACCTGCTGGTGGCCGTGGCGTGGGTGTTCTCCAACCCGCCCGGCGCCGCCCCGGACGAGCCCGACCACCTGGTCAAGGCCATCGGCATGGGCCGCCTCGACATCGGCGACGACTACGGCCGGCCGCTCCCCCGCGAGGGCCCGCCGCTCCGGCGGCGCAACCTCTCGATCACCCGCGTGGTCGACGTTCCGGCCGGGATCGTGCCCGCCGGCTACACCTGCTACGCCTTCGACCCCAACAAGACCGCTGCGTGCCTGCCCGTGGACGAGCCCACGGGCCGCGGGACGGTCGCCGTCGAGACGCCCATCGGCGCCTACCCGCCCTTCGCCTACGTCGGCATGGGGCTCGCAGCCCGGGCCATGGGCACCCCGTACCACGCGTTCCTGGCCGCCCGGCTCGTGGCCCTCGTCACCGCGCTGGCGCTCGTGTTCGTCGGCGCGTGGTTCCTCGTGCGGGAGCTGGGCCCGCCGGCCCTGCTCGGCGCCTTCGTGGCCCTGACGCCCATGGCGATCTTCGCCGCCGCCAGCGTCACCACCAGCGGCCTGGAGATCGCGTCCGGCTTCGCCACCGGCGCCCTCGTCGTCGTGTGCCTACGGCGTCCCGACGCGCTGCTGGCGCCGCGCACCCAGGTGGCGCTGGCCGTCGCCGGCACCTGCCTCGTGCTCAGCCGGCAGATGGGCGCGGTGGCGCTGGCCGTGCTCCTGGCCATCCTGGCCGCCGGGTGCCGCCGCCAGGCGTGGCGGCTCGTGCGCGAGCACCGGCCGGCGTTCGTCGGCTCCGTCGCCCTGCTGGGGGCGTCGGGCCTCGCCGTCGCGCTGTGGGAGCGGGCCTACGACCACCCGACCGACACCGGGTCGCCGCTGAACGTCCATGCCATCGACAGCTTCGTGCCGCAGGCCCAGGGCCTCATCGACTCGGCCATCGGCGTGTTCGGCTGGCTCGACAGCCCGATGCCGGTGTGGGCCTACTGGTCGTGGCTGGCGGTCGCAACCACCGTGTGCGGGATGGCCCTGCTGCTCGGGGGTCGCCGCGACCGGCTGGTGCTCGCCGCCGGCCTGGCCGCCACCGTGCTCGTGACCTTCGGTTCGTACGCCGCGGTGTTCTTCCCGGTCGGCGCCGGGTCGCAGGGCCGTCACCTGCTCCCCCTGCTCGTGTTCTGCCCGACGTACGCGGCGGTCGTCGTCGTCGACCGCCTGCGGGCGGCCGGCCTCGTGGTCCCGCTGCGGCGGCTGTTCGTGGCGGTGGCGGTCGTGGCCGGCGGCCTCCAGTTGGCCGGGCTCTACTACAACGCCCGGCGCTACGCCGTCGGTGTCGACGGCTCGCTGCTGTTCTTCGGTGAGGCCGAGTGGAGCCCGCGCCTCGGCTGGCTGCCCTGGCTGCTGATCGGCCTGGTCGGCGCCGCCCTGCTGGTCCGCGTCGCCCTGGCCAGCCGGCCCCCGCTCACCGGAACCGCCCCCCTCACCGCAGGAGAGATGTGACGTGTGGAACGACCAGCGACTGTGTGTCGTCCTCCCCACCTACAACGAGAAGGACAGCATCGCCGGGGCCATCCGCGGGTTCGAGCGCCTCGGGGTCGTCGACGAGATCATCGTCGTCAACAACAACGCCGCCGAGGGCACGTCGGAGGAGGTGGCGGGCACGTCGGCCCGCGAGGTGCACGAGTCCACCCAGGGCTACGGCGCCGCCATCAAGCGGGGCCTCCACGAGGCGGCCGACGCCGACCTGGTGTGCGTGTGCGAGCCCGACGGCACGTTCGACCCGGCCGACCTGATGAAGCTGCTGCCGTTCACGACGGAGTGCGAGTTCGTGGTCGGCTCGCGGACCGTCTCCAACTTCATCTGGGACGGCGCCAACATGGGCCGGTTCCTGCGCTGGGGCAACTGGGCCGTGGCCAAGGTGATCGAGGTGCTGTTCAACACCGCCTACCTCAGCGACGTCGGGTGCACCTTCCGGGTGGTGTCCCGCCGGCGGGTCGAGAAGCTGCTGCCCGACCTCACCCTCGACGGCTCGGCGTTCGGCCTGGAGATGCTGATGGCGGCCGTGCGCCAGCGCGCCAAGGTCGTCCAGGTGCCGGTGAACTACCACCCCCGCGTGGGCGTCTCGTCGGTCACGGGCGAGCTGCGCAAGACGGTGCCGCTGGGGCTCGAGATGCTCTCGATGGTCGTCAGGATGCGGGTGGGCGCCTGGCCCTGATCCGGGCCGGGACGGCCGCCGGGCCGTTCGCCCTGTCGGGTCGGTCGATCAGCTACTGTGAAACGCCTGACCCTGAGCGAATCGACGTTCTTCGCCCATGAGCTGGCCGTGGTCGAGCCCGGCGCGGTGGTCGGCAAGGGCACGCAGATCTGGCACCACGCACACGTTCGCTCCGGTGCTGTCATCGGTCGCGGCGGCACCGTCGGCAAGGGTGTGTACGTGGACGACGGCGCGATCATCGGTGACGAGGTCAAGCTCCAGAACCATGTCTGCGTCTACAAGGGCGTCACCATCGAGAGCCGGGTCTTCGTCGGCCCGAACGCCACGTTCACCAACGATCTGTTCCCGCGTGCCGTGAACGAGGAGTGGGTCGTGGTTCCGACCACCGTGCGCGAGGGCGCGTCGATCGGCGCCGGCGCAGTCGTGGTGTGCGGTCACGAGATCGGCGCCTACGCCATGGTCGGTTCGGGCAGTGTCGTCACCCGTGACGTCGAGCCACACGAGCTCGTGGTCGGCAATCCGGCCCGGCGACTCGGGTGGGTGTGCACCTGCGGCCGCCTCGTCGCCCGCACCCAGGATCGGCCCGACGACCTGCGCTGCGACGGCTGCCGTGAGGCGGAGGCGTGAGCGACGCGCCGATCCCCGTGTCGGCAGTCGACCTCGGCGACGACGAAGAGAAGCTCGTCCTCGAGGTCCTGCGGTCCGGGCGGCTGGCCCAGGGGCCCATGGTCGAACGCCTCGAGGAGCTGTTCCGGCACGTCGCCGGTGCCGCCCACGCCGTGGCGGTGAGCTCGGGAACGGCGGCGCTCGTCGCGTCCATGGAGGCGCTCGGCCTCGAACCGGGCAGCGAGGTGATCACCAGCCCCTTCACCTTCGTGGCGACGCTCAACGCCATCCTCGAATCCGGTGCCACCGCGCGCTTCGTCGACATCGGCGACGACTTCGCCGTCGACCCGTCCCTGCTGCCCGCGGCGGTGACCGGCAGGACCCGCGTCGTCATGCCGGTCCACCTCTACGGGTTGCCGGCCGACATGGACGCCATCGCCCGGGTGGCGGCCGATCGGGGACTCGCCATCGTGGAGGATGCCGCACAAGCCCACGGCGCCCGGGTGGGCGACCGCCCGGTCGGCAGCTACGGGCAGGCGTGCTTCTCGTTGTACGCCACCAAGGCCGTCACGACCGGCGAGGGTGGGGTCGTCACGACGGATGACGCCACGCTGGCCGACCGGCTGCGCCTGCTGCGCAATCAGGGCATGCGGGCCCGCTACCAGTACGAGATCGCCGGCCACAACTACCGGATGACCGAACTGCAGGCGGCAGTGGGGATCCCCCAGCTGGGGCGGCTCGATGCGATGACCGCAGCCCGGGAGGCGAATGCCGCGCAGCTGACCGATGGTCTCGACGACATCCCGGGTCTCGTCGTGCCGCGGCCGTTCCCGGGACGCACGCATGTGTGGCACCAGTACACGGTGCGGGTCACCGCCGACGCCCGCATCGATCGAGACCGGGTCGCCGAAGGTCTCGCAGCGCGGGGGATCGGCACCGGCACCTACTACCCGCGTGCCGTCTATGACCACGAGTGCTACCGAACGCACCCGCGTGTCGTGATCGAGCCCACGCCGCGGGCTGAAGCCGCGGCGCGTGAAGTGCTCTCCCTGCCCGTGCATCCCCAGCTGCGCGAGCGCGACATCGACCGGATCGTCCGAGCCGTCCGGGACGTGCTCCTTGCGTAGAGGCCGAGCGGGAGGTCACTGAGCGCCATGTACCACGGAGCGGTCATCGCCGCATCGGTGCCTGCGCACAACGAAGAGGGGCAGATCCAGAAGGTCATCACCACGATGCCGTCGTACGTCGATCACATCGTGATCGTCGACGACTGCTCGGCGGACGCCACGTCGCTCAAGGTCAAAGAGGTCGACGACCCGCGGGTCGAGCTCATCCGGCACGAGGTCAACCGGGGCGTCGGGGGCGCCATCCTCACGGCGCACCGGCGGGCGCTCGAGCTCGGGGCCGACGTGTGCGTCGTCATGGCAGGCGACGCCCAGATGGACCCCGACTACCTCCCGCAACTGCTCGATCCCGTCGTCGAGGGCGGCTACGGGTTCGCCAAGGCGAACCGGTTCTTCTCGATGGATTCCTTCCGCGGCATGCCGCGCTACCGCGTCTTCGGCAACGTGATCCTGTCGTTCATGACCAAATTGGCCAGCGGCTACTGGAACCTGTTCGACCCTCAGAACGGCTACACGGCCATCCGGACCGACGTGTTGCGCCGCATGAACCTCGACCGCATCGCCGAGACCTACGAGTTCGAGAACGATCTGCTGATCAACCTCAACATCCTCGACGTCCGGGCGATCGACGTGCCCGTCCCCGCGGTCTACGGCGACGAGGTCTCCGGCATCAGGCTCGGCAGGGTGGTCCCGGCGATCTCTCGCCTGCTGGTCAAGGGCTTCTGGAAGCGCCTGCTGTGGAAGTACGTCTTCCGCGGCTTCTCGCCGGTGGCCCTCTTCTTCTTCACCGGCATGGCGCTGGTGGGCTGGGGTGTGCTGTTCGGGTTGTGGGTCCTGTGGCACACCGTCGGGCCCGACGTGGCGACCACGGGAACCGTGCTGCTCTCGGTCGTACCGTTCATCATCGGGGTCCAACTGTTGCTGAGCGCCCTCACGCTCGACATCCAGCAGTCGCCTGACCGACCCCTCGGGTGAGCCTCGGGGCGCGTCGCCCCTCTCGTCGACGTCGCGGTACTGTTCATCTCGTGGCCCTGGCGATCTCGAGCGCCAAGACTGATATCACCCCGGCGCCCGCCGAAAATCCCTATATGGCGGGGTTCGCAACCGACCAGCCGCGACAGGCGACTGGCGCGCAATCGCCGCTGTACGCCCGCTGCCTCATCTTCTGGGACGATGGGTTCCCGAACGCCATCGTGGTCGCCGACGTACTGGCATTCGCCCGTCCGCTGCACCAGTCGATCCACCAGCAGGTACGTGCGCTCAACAGTGATTGGGCCTACTCCGATGTGATCCTGGCGGCACAGCACACCCACAACGGCCCGGTGCTCCCCGGCGAGCTCGACCCCTACATCAGCTACAACATCACCGACCTGAGCCTGGTGAACAGCTACGCCACCCGGCTGGAAACGAAGATCGTCGACGTGGTGCGCGCCGCGCTCGATGCGACCCGCATCCCGTGCACCCTCGACTACAAGGTTGCCAGCCAGGGATTTTCCTTCAATCGCGAAGGGCTGCCCTACCAGGAGACCGCGGTGCCCGTCCTCGTTGCCCGAAACGGCAACGGGCAGCCTGCGGCGGTGCTGTTCAGCTTCGGCACCCACCCGGTCACCGCCGGGGCACAGTCCCTGTGGGACGGCGACTACCCGGCCCTGGCCTGCTCGGTCGTCGAGGCCGCGATCCCCGACTGCTTCGCCCTGTTCGTGCTGGGGCCGCACGGCGACCAGGACCCGATCGGCGCCGCCGGCTGGAGCCTGCGCACCCAGCACGGGACGAGCCTGGGGAACGCGGTGGTCAGCGCGACCGGTTCGCCCGGGCGAGCGGTCGGTGGACCCATCAGGACCCACTTCGAGGACGTCATCCTGCCGCTGGACGTCACCGACACGCCGGAGAACCTCGCCGCGGTGCGTGGCATCTACGAGGTCCGCCGGGACAGCGCCGGGTTCGGCTTCTACCGCCGTCACGCAGAGCTGATGATCCAGGAGATCGACCACCACGACTTCGCCACGGAGATACCGCTACCGGTGCACGTGTGGCAGCTGCAAGGCAGCCCGGCCCTGCGGATCGCGTTGACCGGCGGCGAGCTCGTCTCCGGCTACGCGGTCTACCTCCGCAACCTGTACGGCGGCCCCGACGGCATCCTGGTCGGCGGGTGCGCCGGTGAGGTGCCGTCGTACGTGCCCTCCGACGAGCTGCTCCCGCCCGTCCGGTCCACTGGGTCGTACGCCGGCGGCTGGGATGCCGACTCCTCCGGCATCGCCGGAGGGTCGATGACGGTGTACCGGCAGATCGGCCATTTCAGGGCCGGCGCCGGTGGGGCCGAGAGCAGGCTGATCGCTGCTCTCACGTCCGCGCTGGCCTGATCCGCGCGTCCGACCCGGCCCGGCCGCTCTCGGCCACGATGGTGGCGGCGCGATGCGCTTCGAGCACGGAGTCGCGCTCCTCGTCGGGGTCGTTCTCGCCGCGCACCAGACCCACGAAGTGGGCCAGCTGGAGCGCGAGCGGCTCGCCGGCGTGGCGCACGAAGGGGATGTCGACCACCGTCTCGGCCCGATAGGTGGGCGCCTCACCGATCTGGCTCTGTGCCACGTTCCGGAAGACGGTCACGTCCTGCCGGAGGAGGTCGACTTCGATGAGTCGATCAGCGGTGCTGACGAAGAGCGATCGAATCTTGCGCTGGCTGCGCCGGCTCGCCGACAGCGTGGCCATGGCGCCCGCGGCGAACCTGAGCGAGCAGTCGGCCACCTCGGCGATGCCCGATCGTGGCTCCCGCCAGCTGCTGCAGGTCACCGCGGCGATCTCCTTGCCTCCCGCCAGCCGTACGGCAAGGTCGATGTCGTGGATCAGCAGGTCGAACACGACGCTCGTGGCGATGCGAGGGGCCGGCGGGGAGTGACGCATCGACACGATGTGGATCGGCGGCTCGGTCACCAGCTTGCTGGCCGTGATCACCGCCGCGTTGAACCGCTCGACGAACCCGCACATCAGCGGGACATCGCGTGCCTTCGACGCCGACACCATGTCGTGCACCGATGGCATGTCTGCGGAGAGCGGCTTCTCGACCAGCAGCGGGATGCCGCGCCCCAGGAGGTCCAGGGCGATGTCGGCGTGGCTCTCCGTGGGTGAGGCGATGACGACGGCTTCGCAGTCGGATGCCGCCCACAGGTCGTCGGTGGCGACCGCACCACCCCCACCGAGCGCGGCCGCCCGGTCGATGTCCCGGTCGACGACCACCGCCAAGGTGGTGTCGGGTGAGCCGCCGATGACCCGCGCATGGTTCGTTCCCATGGCGCCCGCACCTATCAGCCCGATGCGGAGCGGACGGTTCATCGCCGACCTCCGATCATCGGCGCGCTGTCGGCCATGGCGACACCGGCGCGTCGGTCCCGTGCGAGCTCGTGGGGCCGGTCGCCCACCGGGGGGGCGTCATCGCTCACGTCGGCGACGACCAGCCGCTGGAGCCAAACGGCCGTGAGCACGAGCGTCACGACGAATCCCGCGAAGAGGAGCCATACGGGCACCTTCGGGTGCCAGCCATCGGCCGTCAGCCAGTTCAGCGTGCCCTTGACTCCCGCGGTGTAGCGCCGCGTCGACCAGAAGTGGGCGTAGAGCTGGCCCGCGACGAACAGCCCCAGCAGCATGGCGCTCAACGAACGCACCATCCGGCCGGGCAGCAGCCGGGCACGATCGACCTGCAGGGACGCCAGGATGGGCACGCCGACCGCCAACGGCAGGGTGTAACGGCCCTGCCAGGGGAAGCCCTGGGTCGCTGCCCGCGGCGCCTCGAGCGCGACCGGCAGGGCGACGACCGCGACGGCGACGGCGACGAGGACCGCGGCCTCGCGCCGGCCGGACGAGGCCAACCCCACGAGCAGCAGCGTCGCGACGCCGAACAGCCAGGCATAGACGCTGACCGTGGCGGCACCGGTGTCGAGCCAGCCGAAGACGCCGATCATCTGATCGACCTCCGCGGGGACCTTGCCGGCCGAGAGCCGAACGTTCTCGAGCAAGGGTGCGTTGGTGCCGGCACCACCGGGTGTCTGGTCGAGCGTCCCGAAGGCCGTCACCCACACCAGGGTCGACAGCGATGCCAGCGCGACGGCGGCGGCGGCGACCTGCCCCCGGCGATCGCGCACGAGGTTCACCAGGGGACGCCATCCGAACATGATCAGCAGGGCCGCCCCGATCAGGGCCACGAACATCGGCGACAGCGGCCGGCTGAGGGCCAGGATGCTCCCCGACACCCCGGCGCGCGTCACCAGGCGCCCCCGTGCCGGGCCGTCGGGGGTCGTCAGGGCGACCGCCAGGGACACCCAGAGGCACACCGCGGCGGCGATCTCGACGCCGCTGGGGTTGACCGATCCCGCCAGGAACAGGACCATCGGGGTCACCGCGAAGGCGATTCCCGTCACGAGGAGCCGCGGTCGGGGCAACGCCCATGCCGACGCGACGGCCGAGGCCAGCAGCGCTCCGCAGATCGCGGCGCTGGCCGCACGCATCAGGTAGATGCCCGTCGCCGATGGGAAGGGAAGCGACGGTGCCCCGACGACCGCATAGAAGGCCGGCGGGTAGAAGCCCGCGTTGGTCTCGACGGCGACGGTGCGCGTCGATCCCGAGAACGACTTCGCGCAGCCGGCGGGAACGTCGCCGTGGAACGCGTAGCAGACGGGCACCGCCGGCGCCTTCGCGAAGACGGCGGGGACCTCGACCAGCGCGCTGAAGCCCCGCGCGGTGCGCTCACCTGGCAGGATCTGACCTCGGGCGGCGGCCGCCGCCCGGATCGTGTGGGCGGGCTCGTCGGGCACGCTGAACAGCGGGCTCGCCAGCGCCCACAGGCACCCGAGCGCGGTGATGAGCAGGAAGGTGGCCCACCAGGCGCGGCGGGCCGGTCCGGCGCTCGCAGGCGGCTCGTGAGCAGGCAACGCCTCGGAATGTCCCATCGCTCCTCAGGCCGGTGAGGACACGTAGTCACGTAGCCGCCCGCAGCAATCTCACGTACAGCCACGTGTCAGATTAGCGCGAGGCACGGCACCGGCCGTTCACCCCGTCCAGCCGTCCAGCGACGGCATCTGCGGCTCCCGCAGCCAGGCGTCGAACATCGGGGTCAGCTCCGCGCCCGACACCTCCTCGGCGAGCGCCTCGAAGTCCGCCGTCGACGCCGAGCCGCCGCCGAACCGTTCGAGCCAGGTGCGCAGCAGGGTGAAGAAGGCGTCGTCGCCGATCTGGTCGCGCAGGACGTGGAGCGTGAGCGCGCCGCGCTCGTACACCGTCGCGTTGAACAGGTCGTCCGGTCCCGGGTCGATGGGCGGCGTGTCGAGCCCGCCGAGCTCGGCCGTGCTGGCCGCCATGGCGTCGATGTCCCGCCCCTGGCTGTCGGACCACAGCCACTGGGCGTAGGTCGCGAACCCTTCGTTGAGCCAGACGTCCGACCACGTCGCCGGGCTCACCTGGTCGCCGAACCACTGGTGGGCCAGCTCGTGGGCCACGATCTCGTCGCTGGTGGCGGCGTCGATGCCGAAGATCGGCAGCGTCTGCGTCTCGAGCGCGAAGCCGAGCGCCTCGTCGACCACCAGCACCCCGTACGACTCGAACGGGTAGGGGCCGAACAGGTCGTCGAAGACGTCGATCATCTCGGCGGAGCGGTCGATCGCGCTGCCGCGGCCACCGATGGACTCGGCCACGTCCGCGTCGATCGCGTGGCGGATGGGCAGCCCGCCCGGGCCCTCGCTCTCCTGGAACACGAGATCACCGACCGCGAGCTGCACGAGGTAGCTGGCCATGGGGTCGGAGGCGACGTACACCCAGGTCGCCACGCCGTCGCCGGGGATCGTCTCGACCAGCCGCCCGTTGGCGGCGACCTCCAGGTCCTGGGGCACCGTGACGCGGAACTCGTAGGTCGCCTTGTCGCTGGGGTGGTCGTTCACCGGGAACAGGGTGGCGGCGCCGTCGGGCTCGAACACGGTGTAGATCTCGCCGTCCTCGCCGAACCACCCCGGGCGGACGGGGAACGGGCCGTCGATGTCGGTCGGCCCGCCCGACGCGGTGACCACCGCGACGAACGGGTCGCCGCCCGCCAGGGGCTCGGACGGCGTCACGATCAGCTCCCGGTCGCCCTCCCGGGCGAACCCGGCGGCCGCGCCGTCGACGGTCACCTGCGTCGGCTCCATGCCCACCAGGTCGAAGCTGAGGCTGTCGAGGTCCTCGGTGGCCTCGGCCTCGATGGTGGTCACGTTCGCCAGCTGCCGGGCGACGGGGTCCCACCTCAGGTCGAGGACGTAGCGGTCGACCTGGTAGCCGCCGTTGCCGGCGCCCGGGTAGTACGGGTCCCCCAGCCCGGTGGTGCTGGCGGCCGCGGCGACCGTGGTGTCGGCGCCGCCGCCGGTCCGGTCGGTGGTGGCGCTGCCGCCGGCCCGGTCCGGGTCGTCGTCACCTCGTCCCGCGGTCAGCGTCACCGTCGCCGCGGCGGCGACGAGGACGACAGGGACGGCGAGGGCGACGAGGAGGCGGCTGCGATCCATGCGGCGCGGAGGATGGCACACGAACACCCCCCAGCGCAGTCAGGTCGACTGCCGTCCCGTCGGGGCCCGGGCGATTGCCCAGGTCCCGACGGGAGGAACCCGTCACGGGTACTCGGCCCAGGCCCGGGGCACCCGCTCGGCGTTCGTGCGGCCGTTCGGAGTGGGGATCGTAGCCCACTGTGACATCCGTTACACGACCAAATCTTGAAAAACCTTGCGAAGTGCTGCCTCCGCTACGGCTCGTGACGCTCGACCAGGTGGCTGTCGGCGCGCTGGCGGTTCACGGCCGACACCACGGCCCGCAGCGAGGCGGTCTCGATGCTCTCGTGCTGCCCCACGCCCCACCGCACCGTCCCCGCGGGCCGCTGCGTCTCGACGTAGGCGACGGCCGTGGCGTCCGACCCGGCCCCCACCGCGTGCTCGCTGTAGTCGACCACGTCGATGTCGATGCCGAGGTCGGCCTGGATCCCGGCGACGAACGCCGCGATGGGGCCGTTGCCCTCCCCCGTCACCGTGCGGTGCTCGCCGTCGACGAGGAGCTGGGCGATCACCCGCGACCCGTCCTCGCCGGTGGTCGACTCGTGCGACACGAGCTGCACCGGGGCGGCCGCGGGCAGGTACTCCGCCACGAACGTGTCCCACATGTGGCCGGGCGTGATCTCGGTGCCGGTGTCCTCGGTGATGCCCTGGATCGTCTTGGAGAACTCGATCTGGAGGCGCCGGGGCAGCTCGTAGCCGTGCTCGGCCGACATGATGTAGGCGACGCCGCCCTTGCCCGACTGGCTGTTGACCCGGATGACGGCCTCGTAGGTGCGGCCCACGTGCTTGGGGTCGATGGGCAGGTACGGCACCTCCCACGTGTCGTAGTCGGGCCCGAGGGCCGCGAAGCCCTTCTTGATGGCGTCCTGGTGGCTGCCGGAGAACGCCGTGTACACCAGGTCGCCCACGTACGGATGGCGGGGGTGGACCGGCAGCCGGTTGCAGTACTCCGCCACGCGGCGCAGGGCATCGATGTCGCTGATGTCGAGCTCGGGGTCGACGCCCTGGCTGAACAGGTTCATCGCCAGCGTCACCACGTCGACGTTGCCGGTCCGCTCGCCGTTGCCGAACAGCGTGCCCTCCACCCGGTCGGCCCCGGCCATCACCCCGAACTCGGCGGCGGCCACGGCGGTGCCGCGGTCGTTGTGGGGGTGCAGCGACAGCACGATGCGGTCGCGGTGGGGCACGTTGCGGTGGAAGTACTCGATCACGTCGCCGTAGATGTTCGGCGTGTACATCTCGACGGTGGCCGGCAGGTTGAGGATGAGCTTCCGGTCGCTGTCGGGCTCGATCACGTCGGTCACGGCCGCGCAGACGTCCACCGCGTAGTCGATCTCGGTGCCGGTGAAGCTCTCGGGCGAGTACTCGTACCGCACGGCCGTGCCGGGCACGTCGTGCTCGAGCTTGCGGGCGAGGCGGGCGGCATCGGTGGCGATCTGGGTGATCCCGTCGTAGTCGAGCCCGAACACGACCCGGCGCTGCAGGATCGACGTCGAGTTGTAGAAGTGCACGATCGCGGCGCGGGCGCCCTTGATCGACTCGTAGGTGCGTTCGATCAGCTCGGGCCGGCACTGGGTCAGCACCTGGATCGTCACGTCGTCGGGGATCAGGTCGTCGACGATGAGCTCGCGCACGAAGTCGAAGTCCGGCTGGCTGGCGCTGGGGAAGCCGACCTCGATCTCCTTGAACCCCATCCGGACGAGGGTGTCGAACATCCGCCGCTTGCGGGCGGGGTCCATGGGGTCGATCAGGGCCTGGTTGCCGTCGCGCAGGTCGACCGAGCACCACAGCGGGGCCTTCTCGATGCGCTGGTTGGGCCACCTCCGGTCGTCGAGCGCGGGCGGGAGCGGGAGGAACGGCTTGTACGCCTCGAACGGCATCTTCTTCGGGGTCACGGGTTCGGGAGGCATGGATCTCTCGCTCTCGGGGTGTCGGGGTCGGCCGGAAAACTGAAAAACCTCCTGGCCGCAGGGGCGCAGGAGGCTCGACGAGCACCTATGTGGGGTGCTCGTCTCACATAAGAAGGAGGCCGACGGATCGCTGGCTCATCGGGACCATCGTGCCCAACCCGCCGCGCTCACGTCAAGGTGGATGGCGCCGTCCGCCCCCGCGCCGTCGTGTGGCGATTAGCCTCGTGGCCGTGAGTCGCCGATGGTTCCGCCGGGTGGGGTTCTTGGTCGTGGTCGCAGGGGCGGTCAAGGCGGTGCTGCGGGCGTTGCGCCCGCAACCCGCGGCGCCCCCCGACGCCGGGGCACCCGGCGCACCCGCCGCGCCGGCCGCCCCGGCCGCCCCGGCCGCCCCGGACCGCGTGGTCACGGAGGAGGCGGTCACCGCGCCCGAGCCCACCGCCCCGGCGCCCGAACCGGCCCCGGCTGCGGCCACCAAGGCCCCGGAGAAGAAGGCCCCCGCCGCCAAGAAGGCACCGGCGAAGAAGACCGGCGAGGCCGCCAAGAAGGCGCCCGCCAAGAAGGCTCCGGCGAAGAAGGCCGGTGAGGCCGCCAAGAAGGCGCCCGCCAAGAGGGCTCCGGCCAAGAAGGCGCCCGAGTCGCCCGAGTCGCCCGGCGGACCGCCCCCCGCCGACACCTGACGCGCCCGCGGTCAGCCGACCGCGTGGACCGAGACGATGCCGGAGCCCTTGCGGAGCGCGTCCTGGACGTCGACCGGCACCGACTGGTCGGTGGCGATCACCTGCAGTGCGGCCTCGCCCCGCTCGGACCGGCCGAGGTGCATGTCGTCGATGTTCACCCCGGCGTCGGCCAGCACCCCGGCGACGAAGGCGATCATCCCGGGCCGGTCGTCGTTGCGGACCACCAGCATGTGGGCCGCAGGCGGCAGGTCGAGCGTGTGGCCGTCGAGCATGACGATGCGGGGCTCGCCCCGCAGGCCCACGAGCGTGCCGCCGATGCCGTGGTCGCCACCGGTGATGGAGATCAGGTTGACGAAGTCGTGCGCGGTGGCGGTCGACGTGTCGCGCACCTCGACCCCGCGGTCGGCGGCGATGCGGGGGGCGTTGACGTACGACACCGGCTCGTCGGTCACGGCGCCGAACACCCCCTTCAGCACCGACAGCGTGAGGATCCGGGTGTCGGAGTCGGCGATCTGGCCCGCGTACTCGATCTCCAGCGCCTTCGGCAGGCCCTCGGCCAGGGCCGTGTAGATCTCGCCGAGGCGCTCGGCCAGCGGCAGGAAGTGCCGCACGGTCTCCGTCGCCTCCGCCGCGCTCACGTTGACGGCGAAGGGCACGAACTCGCCGGCGAGGGCCAGGCCCACCTGCTCGGCGATGGTGTCGCCCGCCTTGTCCTGCGCCTCCCGGGTGCTCGCCCCGAGATGGGGGGTGACGACGACCTGGGGCAGGTCGAACAGCGGCGACGAGGTGGTCGGCTCGGCGGCGAACACGTCGAGCGCGGCGCCGGCGACGTGCCCGATGCGGATCGCCTCGGCCAGCGCCTCCTCGTCGATGATGCCGCCCCGGGACACGTTGACGATGCGGATGCCGGGCTTCGCCCGGGCCAGCAGGTCCCGGCCGATGAGGCCGACGGTCTCCGGCGTCTTCGTCACGTGCAGGGTGACGAAGTCGCTCACCTCCACGAGCCGGTCGAGGCTCATCATCTCGACCCCGAGCTGGCGGGCGCGCTCGGCGTCGACGAACGGGTCGTAGGCGACGAGCCGCATGCCGAACGCGTGGGCCCGCTGGGCGACCAGCTTGCCGATGCGACCGAGCCCGACGACGCCGAGCGTCTTGTCCGACAGCTCGACGCCCTCCCACTTGGACCGCTCCCACCGCCCCGCGACCAGCGCCGCGTGGGCCTGGGGGATGTTGCGGGCCTGGGCCAGCAGCATGGCCATCGTGTGCTCGGCGGTGGTGAGGATGTTGGACTGGGGCGCGTTGACCACCATCACGCCCCGCTCGGTCGCCGCCTCGACGTCGACGTTGTCGAGGCCGATCCCGGCCCGCCCCACCACCACCAGGTGGTCGCCCGCCTCCAGCACCGTGCGGGTCACCTGCGTGGCCGACCGGATGATCAGCGCCGCCGCGCCCGGCACGGCCGCCACCAGCTCGTCGGGGGACAGGCCCAACTGGACATCGACCATGTGGCCGGCGTCGCGGAGCCGCTGGAGCCCGCCGTCGGCGATCTTCTCGGTCACGAGGATGCGCGCCATCGCGTGCCAGTGTGGCGTGACCGGCGCGGGGTCGCCAGATCGCTGCTCAGCCCGCACCCGGGCCGCCGGCGGCCTCACGGACGGCGGGTGCGCCGACGTTGTCCGGGCATGAGCGCACCCTGCTACACCGTCATCCCCTCCCCGGTCGGCGATCTCGTGGTGGTCGGCGACGGGACCGCGGTCACCGCCGTCCGCTACGCCCGGCCCGATCCCGGGCACCGGGCGGGCCGGGCCGGTGAGTGGCGCCCGGGCCCCGGCTGGCGGGCCGACCCGGCCCCCCTCGCCGACGCCGTGGACCAGCTCGGCGCCTACTTCGCCGGCGAGCGCCGGGTGTTCGACCTGCCGCTGGCCCCGGCCGGCACGGCGTTCCAGCGCCGCGTGTGGGACGCCCTGGCCGCGATCCCCTACGGCGAGACCGTCAGCTACGGCGCGCTGGCCGCCGCCATCGGGCGGCCCGGCAGTGCCCGGGCGGTGGGCGCGGCCAACGGCGCCAACCCGCTGGCGGTCGTCGTCCCCTGCCACCGGGTGATCGGGGCCGACGGCACGCTCACCGGCTACGCCGGCGGCCTCGCCGCGAAGCAGGCGCTCCTGGCGCTGGAGGCCGCCCCGGCCGTCACCGCTGGAGGTTCTCGACGGTGACGGGCTCGATGCCCTCGGCGGCCGGGGTCGTGAACCCGAACACCTGGGCGTAGAACGACAGCTCGGCATCGAGCGCCCGCCGGATGTTGGACGCCTGGCGGAAGCCGTGCTGCTCGCCGGGGAACGCGACGTAGGCGACGGGCACCTTCCTGCGCCGCAGCGACTGGACGATCATCTCGGCCTGGTTCGGGGGCACGACGGCGTCCTCCAGCCCTTGCAGCACGATCAGCGGGCGGTCGAACCCGTCGAGGTGGTGGATGGGCGACCGCGCCACGTAGACGTCGCGGCGCTCGGGGTAGGGGCCCACCAGCCCGTCGAGGTACCGGCTCTCGAACTTGTGGGTCTCGGCGGCCAGGGCCTCCAGGTCGACGACGCCGAAGTGGCTGGCGCCGGCGGCGAACGTGTCCCGGAAGGCGAGGGCGGCGAGCGTCGTGTACCCGCCGGCCGTGCCGCCCCGGATGCACAGCCGGGCCGGGTCGACCCGTCCCTGCTCGCTCAGCCACCGGGCGGCAGCCTCGCAGTCGTCGAGGTCCATCACGCCCCAGGCGCCCCGGAGCTGCTCGCGGTAGGCCCGCCCGAAGCCGGTCGATCCGCCGTAGTTGACGTCGACCACCGCGAAGCCCCGGCTGGTCCAGTACTGGGTGCCGAGCATGAGCATGGGCCGGGCCGCCGCGGTGGGGCCGCCGTGGATGAGCACCAGCAGCGGCGGGGCCTCGCCGGGCGGCGGCACCACCTCGGGGTTGGTCGGTGGGTAGAACAGGGCGTGGGCGGTGCGGCCCCCGGTGGTCGGGAACGAGATGGGCTCGGGCACGGAGAACCAGGCGGGTGCGACGCCGAGGTCGCGCGGCGGGCGCAGGACCTCGGGCTCGCCGGCGACGGCGCCGCCCGCGGCCACCCGCAGCCGCACGACCGCCGGCTCGGCCGTGGCCGACGCCGCCACGATCACCACCGCGTCGCCCGCCGCCTGCACCGAGGCCACGGAGGTGTAGGGCACGTCGAGGTCGGTGGCGACGCCGTCGTCGCCGAGCACCGCCAGGTGGTCGAGTCCGTCACGCATGTAGGCGAACACCACCCGCCCGTCGCCCAGGAAGGCGTAGCGGGACTGCCCGAACACCCACTGCGGCAGCGCGACGTCGGCGTCGCTGCGGAGCCGGATGGCCACGCTGCCCTCGCGTGGCCGGCCGCCCGCCTGCGGGGGTGCCCACCGGTGGAGGTTCCACCAGCCGGTGCGATCGGAGGCGAACCACAGCGACCCGTCGGCCGCCCACCGCGGCTGGACCACCGACTCGCCGTCCCCGTGCCCGCCGGCCGCCGCATGGGGGCGGCCGGCGACCACGTCGACGTGGGCGAGCCCGGGACCGACGCTCGTCGCCCGCAGGTCGGCGACGCACAGCTCGGTGCCGTCCCACGGCATGTCCGGATGCGACCACTGCAGCCAGGCCAGCCGGGCGCCGTCGGGCGAGAAGCGCGGGTCGGACACGAAGTCGGGGCCCGTCACCAGCACCCGGGGCGGCAGCTCGCCGGTGGTGTCGAGCACCACGATCTCGTTGGCCGCGTCGGCCGGCCCACCGCCCGGCGGGTGCTGCTCGCGCACGACCGCCAGCCACCGGCCGGTGGGATCGACGTCGCCGTCGGCCCAGCGGTCGCCGCGGAGGACGGCGGGCGGTGGCGTGACGGCGACCGGCTCCGCGCCGCCCTCGATGGCGTAGAGGCGCTGGTCGTCCCAGCGGGCGAACCAGACCGTGGCGCCGCGCCGCCACCAGGCGCCACCGCCGTACTCGTGCACGGCGGTCCGGGCGTTCACCCCGTCGGGCAGCAGGTCGACCGGCGGGCCGTCGCCGGCGCGCTCGACGAGCTGGGTGCGGCCGCCCTCCTCGGGACGCTGCTCCGACCAGGTGACCGTGTCTCCGTCGAGCACGACCGTCCCGAGGCCTGCCGCGGCCCGGACGACGAGCTCGGACGTGATCGGGGTCGGCCATGAGCCGTAGGGCGCCATGGCGGAAGGCTAGGAGCCCGCGACTGCCCCCGGTTGACGCCGCCCGCCTAGATTACGGGAAGATCCCCGGGGACGCGGGGCGGACGGATGGACAGGATCACCCGGTGGAGTGCGCGAACTGCCGAACGATCAACGCCCCCGGCGTGGAGACCTGCGTCGGGTGCGGGCGGCCGCTGACGGCGGCACCGCCCGCGGGCCCGCCGGGCCCCGGCCCCTACGCGCCGCCGCCTGCGGGGCCGGCGGCCGCCTATCCCCCGCCGGGCCCACCGCCCGGCGGCGGTCCGGGCGCCTACCCACCCCCCGGCGGCGGTCCCGGCGGGGCGTACCCACCCCCCGGCGGCGGTCCCGGCGGCGCCTACCCACCCCCCGGCGGGGCGTACCCACCCCCCGGCGGGGCGTACGGCCCGCCGCCGAGCGGGCCCTACCCGCCCTCCTACCCCGGCGCCGAGCCGCCCCGCCGCAAGCGCCGCGGCCTGCTCGTCGTGCTCGCCCTGCTGGTGCTGGTGGGCATCGGCGCTGCCGCCTTCGTCGTGCTGCGCGACGAAGGTGAGGAGGCCGAGGAGGTGGTCCTCGAACCGATCGGGATGGTGCAGGAGGACGACTTCGCCGGCAACCTCGACGTCGGCGACGCGTCGGGCGCCGCGCTCGCCGTGTCCGCCCTCGGCAGCGAGGTCCCCGACCCCCGCGTCGAGGAGGTCGGCACGACGCTGTCCGGCCGCCACGTCCAGGGCGGCGAGCCCGCGGTCTACGGCGGCAGCCGCGACACCCAGGTGTGCGACATCGCCCAGCTCACCGCCTTCCTCACCGACCCGGCCAACGCGGCCAAGGCCGAGGCGTGGGCCGGCGTGCTCGGCGTCGACGTGGCCGGCATCGGCGACTACGTGGCGGGGCTCACCGCCGTGCGGCTGCGGTTCGACACCCGGGTCACCAACCACGGCTTCCGCGACGGCGAGGCCAACCCGTTCCAGTCGCTGCTCCAGGCGGGGACGGCCGTGCTGGTGGACGACACCGGCGTGCCGCGGGTCAAGTGCAACTGCGGCAACCCGCTCGGCGAGCCCACCGCGCTCGGGGGCACCAGCGAGTCCGACGCCCTCGACCTCGACGGGGTGGCCGACAACCCGGACGCCGCCTGGGACGGCCTCGACCCCAGCCAGGCGGTGACGGTCGGTGCCGCCGAGACGGCGATCGAGGACGTGACGCTCGTCGACTACGACACCGGCGGCCTGATCGAGCGGCCGGTGGGCTCCGACGGCGTCAGCGCCAAGGACGCGGGCACGGGCGACGTCCAGGTCACGCTGGAGTGGGCGTCGGACGCCGACCTCGACCTGCACGTGATCGAACCCGACGGCACCGAGATCTACTACGAGGCCCCGGGGCCGACGTCGACGGGCGGCACGCTCGACGTCGACTCCAACGTCGACTGCGTCAACAACGGCGGCGTCGAGAACGTCTACTGGCCGGTCGGCGGCGCCCCGTCGGGCGGCTACACCGTGCGCGTCGAGGGCTTCCGGCTCTCGCGCGACGACGGCACGTCGTGCGGCGGCGGCGACTTCACCGTGACCATCACCGTCGCGGGCCAGGAGCAGGTGAACCAGGGCACCGTCGACCAGGACGGCGTGGCCGAGTTCAGCTTCGACGTGCCCTAGACGCGGGCGGGTCAGCGGGCGCCGGCCAGCAGGTCGGCGATCCGCTGGCAGCCCTCGCCCAGGTCGTCGTCGCCGAGTGCGAACGACATGCGGGCGTAGCCCGGCGCGGCGAACGCCTCGCCGGGCACGACCGCCACCTTGGCCTGCTCCAGCAGCACGGCGCACAGCTCCAGCGTGTCGGCCGGGCGGGTGCCGCCGATGTCGCGGCCGACGTACGCCGACAGGTTGGGGAACGCGTAGAACGCGCCCTGCGGCTCCAGCACGTGCACGTCGGGGATGCCGGACAGCAGCCGGTGCATCGTCCGGCCCCGGCGCGCGAACGCGACCCGCATCCGCCCGACGGCCTCGAGGTCGCCGCTCACGGCCGCCAGGGCCGCCGCCTGCGACACGTTGGCCACGTTCGAGGTGGCGTGCGACTGGAGGTTGGTGGCCGCCTTGATCAGGTCGTTCGGGCCGATCATCCACCCGACGCGCCAGCCGGTCATGGCGTAGGTCTTGGCCACGCCGTTGAGGACCACGACGCGGTCGCCCAGCTCGGGGACCAGGGTGGCGATCGAGCTGAACTCGTGGTCGCCGTAGGTCAGGTGCTCGTAGATCTCGTCGGTGACCACCCAGAGCCCCCGCTCTGCCGCCCACCGGCCGATGGCCTCGACCTCGCCGCGGGGGTAGACCGCGCCCGTCGGGTTGGACGGCGACACGAACAGCAGCACCTTGGTGCGGTCGGACACGGCGGCGTCGAGCTGGTCGACCGTGACGCGGAAGCCGGTGGACTCGTCGGTCGGCAGCACCACCGGCACGCCGCCGGCCAGCCGGATCGGCTCGGGGTAGGTCGTCCAGTACGGCGCCGGGAGCAGCACCTCGTCCCCCGGGTCGAGCAGCGAGAGGAACGTGTTGTACACGGCGTGCTTGCCGCCGTTGGTGATGAGCACCTGCGACGCGGCCACGTCGTAGCCGGAGTCGCGCTTGGTCTTGACGGCGACGGCTTCCCGCAGGTCGGGCAGGCCGGCCGCGGGCGTGTACTTGTGGTAGCGGGGGTTGCGGCAGGCCGCCACGGCCGCCTCGACGATGTGGTCGGGCGTGGGGAAGTCGGGCTCGCCGGCGCCGAAGCCGATGACCGGCTCGCCGGCCGCCTTCAGCGCCTTGGCCTTGGCGTCGACGGCCAGCGTGGCCGACTCCGCGATGGCCGCGACGCGCCCGGCGATGCGGGGGGTCGGGGAGATGGGTGAGGTGGGAGAGGTGGGGGGCAACGGGCTGGCTCCTCGTCTCGACGCCCGCGATAGTGGCACCGATGAGTGCCCCGACCCCAGCGATAACCATCCCCGACGACCTGCTGCCCGACGACGGCCGGTTCGGATCCGGGCCGTCGAAGGTCCGCCCCGAGGCCGTGACGGCCCTGGCCGGCACCGGGCGCACCTACCTGGGCACCAGCCACCGGCAGGCCACCGTCCGCTTCATGGTGGCCTCCCTGCGCAACGGCATCGCGGAGCTGCTGTCGCTGCCCGACGGCTACGAGGTGGCGCTGGGCAACGGGGGCACCACCGCGTTCTGGGACGCCGCCACCTTCGGCCTCATCGACCACCGCAGCCAGCACCTGTCGTTCGGGGAGTTCTCGTCCAAGTTCGCCGCCTGCGTGGCGGCCGCACCGCACCTCGACGCGCCGGAGGTCATCGAGGCGGCGCCGGGCACGGTGCCCGAGGCCAAGGCGACGCCGGACGTCGACGCGTACTGCCTGACCCACAACGAGACGTCCACCGGCGTCGCCGCCCCGCTGCACCGGCCCGAGGGCGCCGAGGGCCTGGTGCTGGTCGACGCCACCTCGGGTGCGGGCGGGCTGCGGTTCGACCCGACCCAGGTCGACGCCTACTACTTCGCCCCGCAGAAGGCGCTGGCGTCCGACGGCGGCCTGTGGCTGGCCGCGCTGTCGCCGGCGGCCGTCGAGCGGATCGAGCGCATCGCCGCCGGCGACCGCTGGGTGCCGGCATTCCTCGACCTCGCCATCGCCCTGGACAACAGCCGCAAGGACCAGACCTACAACACCCCGGCGCTGGCCACGATCTACCTGGCCGTGCAGCAGGTCGAGTGGATCCTGCACAACGGCGGCCTGCCGTTCGCCGCGGGACGCTGCGACCGCTCGGCCGAGACCATCTACGGGTGGGCGGAGGCGAGCGACTACGCGGCGCCGTTCGTGAGCGATCCCGCCCTGCGCAGCCACGTCGTGGCCACGATCGACCTCGACGCCTCCGTCGACGCCCCGACCGTGAGCAAGGTGCTGCGCGACAACTTCGTCGTCGACACGGAGAGCTACCGGAAGCTGGGGCGCAACCAGCTCCGCATCGCCCTCTACCCCGCCATCGACCCCGAGGACATCGAGGCGCTCACGCACTGCATCGACTACGTGGCCGAGCGCCTGGGCTGACCGCCGCCCGGCTCACGGCCCGGCGTCGATGCGGGCCCGCAGGTCGGCGACCCAGCCGCCGACCGGCCACGCGCCCTCCACCACCCAGGTCGCCCCGGCCGCCGCGTAGTCCTCGAACGGGATGCCCGGCGCGGTGTTGACCACCACGTCCCACCCCGCGGGCCGGTCGAAGCCGGCGAGGTAGGCGGTCACCTCGTCGGGGGTGAGGAGCGCGCCCGGGCCGAGCGGCACGATGCCGTCCCACCGGAGGGCCCGCGCCCGCGGGCGCCGGTGGGGCGCGATGGCGGCCACCCAGATCGGCGGGCGGGGCTGCTGCACCGGGCGCGGCAGCAGGTCGGCGTCGACCCGGTGGCGCGTGCCCGTGTAGCTGAGCGGGCCGCGAAGCAGCCCGTCGACCACCGCCAGGCCCTCGTCGAGCAGCACGGCCCGCTCCCGGGGGTCGGCCGGGTCGCCGAAGGCCGCGAAGTCGGCGTCGGGGGGCTCGCCCAGGCCGACGCCGAGCACCGCCCGGCCGCCGGAGAGGTGGTCGAGCGTGAGGAGGTGGCGGGCCACCATCTGCGGCCGCCGGCGGGCCAGCGGCGTGACCAGGGTCCCGAGGGTCACCCGCTCGGTCGCCAGCGCCATGGCGCCGAGCAGCACCCACGGGTCGTGCACGTCGAGCCGCGCGCCGGGGTCGAACACCAGGTGATCCCACAGGAACACCCCATCCCAGCCGGCCTGCTCCGCGTCCCGGGCCATGGCCACCAGCGTGGCCGGGTCGGTGAACGGCGGAATGCTGACACCGGTGCGCATATCGGTCCCTACGGCCGGGCCGTGACAGCGGTCAGGGGGACCGGTCCCCGACCGCGCGCCGCACCTGGTGCCACACCTCCCGGTAGGTCTCCAGGCCGTCGGGCGCCAGCCAGCCGTCGGGACCGGCGGCGATCGCCACCCGTTCGGGGATCGTCCCCCACACGGGCGAGTCCTCGTCCTCCCAGGTGGCCAGCGCCTCGTGGTAGTCGCGGGTGTAGGTGCGGGCCGAGCAGATGACCAGCCCCACCGGCACCCCGGCCGGCACCATGTCGAGCACGACCGTCGCCGGGGGCGTCTCCACCCCACCGACCCGGGTCGGCACCACCACGACGTCGGCCCGCTCCATGGCCTTGCCCAGCAGCCGCTCGTGCGCCGGCGGCGTGTCGACCACGGCGACGCCCTCCGGCCCCAACCGGTCGAGGGCCTTGCCGAGCAGCCGTTCGGTGGGCGCCTCGATCACCTCGACCTTGCCCAGCACCTCGTCGGTGGCCTCGCCCACCCACTCGGCGGCGCTGGCCTGCGGGTCGGCGTCGACCAGCGTGACGGCCCGGCCGGCCTCGGCGGCCAGCGCCGCCAGGTAGACCGCGGTCGTGGTCTTCCCCACGCCCCCCTTGACTGCGGCCGAGACGACGATCACGGGCGGCCCTCCCCAGACGGTCGGTGGTACGGGCACCCACCAGGGTAACGGAGAGCGGTCGGGCAGGGGCTACAAGTGCCGCTTCACCCAGCGGATGCAGCCGGCCATGCTGGCGAACGGCGTGCCGGTCTCGTCGGTGAGGTTGCGCCAGTTGCCGTGCCTGCAGTCGGCCTTCGAGGTCGGCGTGCGCACCGCGACCTCGATGGTCCCCGAGACGGTGCCGTCGAGGTTCCGGGAGAACGTCGGGACGTACTCGAGCAGGCCGTCGAGCGTCAGCGTGCCGGTGGCCGCCGCGTAGTCGCCCGTTCCGCCGGTGACCGTCAGCACGAGCGCGAAGGGGAACCGGCCGTCGGGGCCCGGCGTGTTCCCCATCACCTCGCCGCCCATGGCGCCGCTCAGCGTCCCGGCCGCCGCCGTCACGGTGAAGCTCCCGCTGCTCACCGGCCATGCCTCCTGGTCTTGGGGGGGCAGGCCGACGCACCAGTCGAGGTGGAAGGTCACCGGGCCGAGGCCGCTCCAGTCGCCGGAGCCGTCGGTGGACTCCTGGGCGAAGTCGCAGGCGAACGTGAACGTGCCGGTCGCCGTGAACGTGCCGGACACCGGCACCGGCACCGCACCGGCCGGCGGGGCCGACAGCGCGAGCAGCGCCGCGACCACCACGAGCAGCGCCGTCCCGCGCCGCGCCAGCCTGTTCCCCATGTCGTCCCCCCCGGGTCGCGATGCGTCGACTATGACACGACCGTCGCGTCGGTCAAGGCGCCAGCACCTCGGCGGCCAGCGCGGCGGCGGCCGACCGGTTGGCATGCTGGGGCGATGCGCTTCTCGCTCTGGCTGGACGCCGGCCGCCCCTGGTCCGAACTGCTCGCCGCCGCCCGCCACGCCGAGGCCACGGGGTGGGACGGCGTGTGGATCGCCGACCACTTCATGGCCAACTCGCCCGACCCGGGGCCGATGCTGGAGGCGGGATCGCTGGCCGGCGCGCTGGCCGCCGCCGTCGACCGCGTGCGGATCGGCACGCTCGTCTACGGCAACACCTACCGGCACCCCGCCGTGGTGGCCAACATGGCGGCCACGGTCGACCAGGTGAGCGGCGGGCGCTTCGTGCTCGGCGTCGGGGCCGGGTGGCAGGTGAACGAGCACGAGCAGTACGGCATCCCGCTGCCGCCCGTGGGCGAGCGGGTCGAGCGCTTCGCCGAGGCCGTTGAGGTCATGCGACGCCTGCTCGACCAGCCCAGCACCTCCTTCGCAGGGAACCACTACCGCCTCACCGGCGCGCGGTGCGACCCCAAGCCGGTGCAGCAGCCGTTACCGATCCTGGTGGGCGCGAGCGGCGACCGGATGCTCGGCATCACCGCCCGCTTCGCCGACGAGTGGAACTGCTGGGGCCTGCCCGACCGCATCGCCGAGCGGGCGGCCGTGCTCGACCGCGCGTGCGAGAAGGCCGGCCGCGACCCCGACGACATCGCCCGGAGCGCGCAGGCCCTCGTGTTCTTCACCGACGACGCGGCCGAGGCCGACCGCCTGGCGCAGTCGCTGCCCCGGCCGGTGATGGCCGGCACCCCCGAGCGCCTGCGCGACGTGCTGGCCGCGTACGCCGAGGCCGGGCTGGACGAGTTCATCGTGCCCGACTTCACCTTCGGGTCGGGCGCCGCCGAGATCGCAGCGCTCGATCGCTTCTCGGAGGACGTCGCCGCCGCCTTCCGCTGACTCTCCAAGGCGAGCCGAGCGCCGAGCGGGCAAATCCGCCGGCCAGGCCGTACGCTCCCTGGATCCGCATCAGCCCATGGAGGGGACAGGCGATGCCCACCCGGTCAGAGATCCGCGCCCAGCTCACGGGGCCCGGAGGGATGTTCGAGGTCGTGACCGAGGACGTGCTCGGCCGGCCGATGCAGGTCTACGCCCAGCGGATGCGGTCGCTGCGGGAGATCACCGACGCCGCCGCAGGCCGGGGCGACGAGGCGACGTTCCTGGTCTACGGCGAGCGCAGCTACGGGTTCCGCACCTTCGTCGAGACGTCCTACGGGGTCGCCCATGCGCTGGCCGACCGCTGCGGCGTCCGCCCCGGCGACCGGGTGGCCGTGCTCAGCCAGAACAACCCGGAGTGGTGCCTCACCTTCTGGGCGACCGTGGCGCAGGGCGCGATCCTCGTGGGGCTCAACGGCTGGTGGAAGGCCGACGAGATCCTCTACGGCCTGCAGGACTCCGGCGCCACCGTGCTGGTGGCCGACGCCAAGCGGTTCGGGCGCATCGCCGACCGGCTCGACGAGGCCCCCGACCTGGCCCACGTGTACCTGATCGACGCCGACCCGGCCGACATCCCCGGCGTCACCGGGCAGGCCAAGCTGCACCGCTACGACGAGCTGACCGGCACGCCCGCCGAGGCGCCGCCCGCGGTCGAGATCGCAGAGGACGACGCGGCGGTGATCTTCTACACGTCGGGCACCACCGGCAGGCCCAAGGGCGCCATCTCCACCCACCGGTCGATGATCGCCAACCTGCAGAACACCATCTACTTCACGGTGTCGGGCTCGATGGCCGAGCCGTCGAGCGGATCGCCCCTCGGCGGGTCGGGGCCGACCGTGTCGTTGCTGACGTCGCCGCTGTTCCACGTGTCGGGCTGCCACTCCGGGCTGGTGGTCGGCCTGCTGGCCGGGATCAAGATCGTGATCCCCGAGGGCCGGTTCGAGCCGCTCACGGCACTCGAGCTGATCCAGGACCACAAGGTCACCGTGTGGGCCACCGTGCCGACGATGGTGTGGCGGGTGTGCGAGCACCCGGCCCGGTACGACTACGACACGTCGTCCGTCGCGTCGGTGGCGTTCGGCGGCTCGCCGTCGGCCGACGAGCTGCAGCGCAAGGTGGCCGAGACGTTCCCCAACGTGCGGTCGACCTCCAACGCCTACGGCCTCACCGAGACCTCGTCGGTGGCCACCGTCATCAGCGGCGAGGACGCCAGGCGCAAGCCGTGGTCGGTCGGGCCTCCGGTGCCCACCGTCGAGCTGCAGATCGTCGACGCCCTCGGCAACCCGCTCGGCCCCGGCGAGACCGGCGAGGTGTGCGTGCGCGGGCCCATCCTCATGAAGGGCTACTGGAACAAGCCCGAGGCGACGGCCGAGGCCATCGACGCCGACGGATGGCTCCACACCGGCGACGTCGGCCACCTCGACGACGAGGGCTACCTCGTGATCACCGACCGCAAGAAGGACATGATCATCCGCGGCGGCGAGAACATCTACTGCGTGGAGATCGAGAACCGGCTGGTCGAGAACCCCGCGATCGCCGACGCCGCCATCATCGGCACCCCCCACCCGGAGCTGGGCGAGGAGGTGAAGGCCGTCGTCCAGGTCGAGGCCGGCCACGACCTGACCGAGGACGACGTCCGCGCCTGGGTGCGGGCCGAGCTGGCCGACTTCAAGGTGCCGGCCCACGTGGAGATCCGCACCGATCCCCTGCCCCGCAACGCCTCGGGCAAGCTGCTCAAGAACGTCCTGCGCGGCGACGGCGAGGTGAGCTTCACCGAGACCATGTGAACCCTATGCTGGCGGCCCGGCAGGTGTGCCGGGCGGTGGCACAGAGCGGACGTGATCGGATCGTGGCGTACTTCCTGGGTGTCGACATCGGAACCACCTACACGGCGGCGGCCGTGTGGCGTGACGGGCGCAACGACGTCGCCAACCTGGGCAACCGCTCCCAGAGCATCCCGTCGGTGGTGCTGCTGCGCGACGACGGCACGATGCTGGTCGGCGAGGCCGCCGACCGGCGGGCCGCCACCGAGCCCCACCGCGTGGCCCGCGAGTTCAAGCGCCGGCTGGGCGACCCGACGCCGATCATCCTGGGCGGCACCCCGTATTCCGCCGACGCCCTGATCGCCCGCCTGCTGCGGGCGGTGGTCGACAAGGTCGCCGAGGTCGAGGGCGGCCCGCCCGACCGGGTCGCGGTGTCGCACCCCGCCAACTGGGGGAGCTACAAGCTCGACCTGCTGCGCCAGTCGATCCGGCTGGCCGACCTCGACCACGTGGTCACCCTCAGCGAGCCCGAGGCGGCCGCCATCCACTACGCAGCCCAGGCCCGCCTGGCGCCCGGCTCGGTCATCGCCGTGTACGACCTGGGCGGCGGCACGTTCGACGTCGCCGTGCTGCGCAAGACCGAGGCCGGCTGGGCGATCCTGGGCGAGCCCGAGGGCATCGAGCGGCTGGGCGGCGTCGACTTCGACTCGGCCGTGTTCCACCACGTGACGGAGGCCGTCGCGCCGGCCGTCGACGACCTCGACCCGGACGAGCCCGCCGCCCAGGCCGCCGTGGCCAGGCTGCGCCAGGAGTGCGTCGAGGCCAAGGAGGCCCTGTCGTCCGACGCCGACGTGTCGATCCCGGTGCTGCTGCCGAGCCTGCAGACCGAGGTGCGACTGACCCGCGGCGAGTACGAGCAGATGGTCCGGCCCGCGCTGAGCGACACCATCAACGCGGTCCACCGGGCGCTGCGGTCGGCCAAGGTCACCGCCGAGGACCTGACCTCCGTGCTGCTCGTCGGCGGCTCGTCCCGGACGCCTCTGGTCGGCGAGCTCGTCACCTCGGCGCTCGGGCGGCCGGTGGCCGTCGACGCCCACCCGAAGTTCGGCGTGGCCCTGGGCGCTGCGCTCACGGCGGCGGGCACGGCCGGCGCCCTCGGCGGCCCCCGCCTGGACTCGCCCTCCATCGCCGACGCCAGCCCGGCCGAGGAGGCCCCGCCGGCCGCGGCCGCCGTCCCGGTCGTGCCCACCGTCCCCGTCGCGACCCCGGCGCCCGCCGCACCCGAACCCGCGGCACCCGAACCCGCGGCACCCGAACCCGCGGCGACGTCCGCTGCGGCGACGGCCGACCCGCGGCGCGTCACGGTCCCCTCCCCGGCGGCGCGCCGCGGCACGGCCGCGCCCCCACCGGTGCGGCGGAGCTGGCCGGGGCCGGGCGCCGGAGCCGCCGCGGGTGGCGGCGACACCGGTAGCGGCGAGCGCCCTGCCGCCCGGAGCGGCGGCAGCCGCCGGCCGCTGGCGATCGCGGTCGCCGGCCTGGCCGCGGTCGCTCTGGCCGGCGTCGTGATCCTGTCGCTGCGCCCGTCCGACGACGATGGGGGTGCCGGCGCCGGCAGCCCGCCCGAGACCACCGCCGCGACCGCGCCGGCGACGACGCCGGCGACGGCGCCCACCACCGAGGCGGCGCCCGAGGGACCGTTCGTCACCATCAGCGACGTCGTGATCGAGGGCGGCAGGTACCGGGTCAACTACGAGGTCGCCAACTTCGGTCCCGACATCGAGGACCCGGATGAGCTCCACATCCACTTCTTCCTCGACACCACCGAGCCCGAGAACGCCGGTGAGAACGGCGAGCCGCCCGGCCTGTGGGACCTGACCGACGATCCGACGACGTTCGTCATCCAGACCTTCGGCCCGGCCGATCGGGGCGCCGCCCAGCAGCTGTGCGGCGCGGTGGCCACCCACGCCCACGACGTGTTCGAGCGCGGCACCACGACGGGCAACTGCGTCGACCTGCCCGACTGAGCCGCCAGGACCTACGGTGACCGGCGTGCGCGACCTCGCCGACCTGCGGGCCCGGCCTCTCGTGCCGCTGCCGCCCCAACCCGACGGCGTGCCGTGGCCCACCGAGGCCTGGCCCACGGCCGACCCCGACCCCGCGGTGGCCGGCCCACTGGCCGCGCTCCTCGACGACCTGACGACCGACACCGAGCGCTACGGCACCACCTGGGCCGTCGCGGTGGTCCACCGGGGCCGGCTCGTGGCGGAGCGCTACGGCGGCCTGCTGGAGCACTGGGACCGGCCGTTCGAGCCGGTCGAGCCGACCACCCTGCTGATGTCGTGGTCGATGGCCAAGTCGATGCTCCACGCCGTGGTCGGCACGCTGGTCGGCGACGGCCGGCTGGCCCTCGACGCCCCTGCCCCGGTGCCCGAGTGGTCCGACCCCACCGACCCCCGCCACGCCATCACGCTCGAAGACCTGCTCACCATGCGCGACGGCCTCGCCTTCTCGGAGGACTACGGCGACACCGGCTCGTCCGACGTGATCGAGATGTTGTTCGGCGAAGGCAAGGGGAACGTGGCCCGCTTCGCGGCGGATCGGCCGCTCGCCCACCCGCCCGGGACCGTGTTCAACTACTCGTCGGGCACGTCCAACATCGTGTCCGGCATCGTCGCCCGGCTGGTCGGGCCGGGCGCGCCCTACGAGCGGCTGCTGCACGACCGGCTGTTCCGCCCCCTGGGCATGTGGTCGGCCGAGCCCGCGTTCGACGCGGCGGGGACCTTCGTCGGGTCCTCGGAGGTGCGGGCGACCGCCCGGGACTACCTGCGGTTCGGCCTGCTGTACCTGCGGGACGGCGTGTGGGAGGGCCGGCGGCTGCTGCCGGAGGGCTGGGTCGACCACGGCCGGCGCATCCGGTCGTACGACCCGCCGGAGGACCGCTGGTACGGCGCGCACTGGTGGAGCGTGGGCGACGACCTGGGCACCTTCTGGGCCAGCGGGTTCGAGGGGCAGTCGATCATGCTGTGCCCGCCGCTCGACCTGCTGACCGTGCGTCTCGGCCGCTCCGCGGGCGACGACCACACGGCGACCCTGGCCGAGTGGCGTGCGGCCGTGGTGGACGCGTTCCGGAAGGTGTAGTCGG
>DASSGC010000609.1:0-4882 GCA_035693765.1 Acidimicrobiales bacterium | reverse complement strand
ATGCAGGCGGCGATGGTCATCCAGAACCGTCGCGCGATCTGCACTGCGTCGAGCAGCGTCATGCGACCTCCCCTTGAGGTGCCGGGACTGACCACAGTAGCAACAGCAACCCCGCCCGTATGCGGGGTTCGCGTCATCGGGGGGCGTGCACCCGCTGCTGCGCGTCGAGCAGGCCGAGGGTGAGGAGTGACTCGACCGCGTCGGCCGCGTCGTCGAGGACGAACGGCAGCTCCCTGCGCTCGGTCGGTGAGAAGTCGCGCAGCACGAAGTCGGCGGCGTCCATGCGCCCGGGCGGGCGGCCGATGCCGACGCGCACGCGGTGGTAGTCCTTGCTGCCGAGCGAGGAGCTGATCGAGCGCAGGCCGTTGTGGCCGCCCTCACCGCCACCGCGCTTGAGCCGGATGGTGCCGGCGTCGAGGTCGAGCTCGTCGTGCACCACGACGAGCCGCTCCGGCGGCACCGAGAAGAAGCGCAGCAGTGCGGAGACGGGCCCGCCCGACTCGTTCATGTAGCAGCTGGGCACGGCGATGACGGCGGCCGGGCCGGGCACTCCCCCGGGCCCGGTGCCCAGGCGCACCTGGGCTGCGACGGCCCGGGACTTGTGGGTGCGCAGCGCGCTGCCGGTGCGGCGGGACAGCTCGTCGACGACCATGGCGCCGACGTTGTGGCGGTTGCCGGCATACGTCGGACCGGGGTTCCCCAGCCCGACGACCAGCCAGGGTCCGGTGTCGGTCACGTCAGCAAGTATGCCGGTCGCCCACGGACGGGTCGGGGCCCGGTCCGTGGTGGACCGGGCCCCGTCTCGTCGTGCGGAGGCTGGCCGGCTCAGGCCTCGTCGGCGGCCTTGTCGGCGCCGGCCTCGGCGGTCTCGCCCTCGGCGGCGGCGCCCTCGGCGGCCTCCTCGTCGGACTCCTCGCGCTCGATGCCGGCCTCGGCCTCGGCCTCGGCGAGCTCGGCCTCGAGGGCCTCGGCGGTGACCTGCGCGGTGACGTTGACGACCAGCGCGTCGGGGTCGGTGACGAGCACCGAGCCCTCGGGCAGCTCGACCTGGCCGGCGAGGATCTGCGTGCCCGCCTGGAGGCCCTCGACCGAGACGGTGACGCTCTCGGGGATGTGGGTCGCCTCGACCTCGAGCTGCAGGGCGGTGTTGTCGGTGGTGACGACGGTCTCGGGGCCGGCCTCGCCCTCGACGTGGACGGGGACGTCGACGACGACCTTCTCGCCCTTCCTCACGATGACGAGGTCGATGTGCTCGATGACCGGCTTGATCGGGTCGCGCTGCACGTCCTTGGCCAGGGCGAGCTGCTCCTTGCCGTCGAGGACGATCGTGAGCAGGACGTTGCTCGTCTTGAGCGCGAGCATCGACTCGTGGCCCGGCAGGGTGATGTGCACGGGCTCGCTGCCGTGCCCGTACATGACGGCGGGGATCTTGTGGTCGCGGCGGATCTTGCGCGCGGCGCCCTTGCCGAACTGGGTGCGGGTCTCGGCGGTGAGCTTGTGGTCGGACACGATGGACTCCTGGGAGTGGAGGGCGGATGGGCGGTCGGTCCTCGACGCGGGACGTGGCACCGATCGACCGGTGCGCGAACGGCCCGCGGATCCACCGGATCTGCTCACCGCCAGCGTCGATCACGGATGCGTCCACCGCTTGCGCGGTCAACCGGACAGCTCTGGCCGGTGCGACGTCCCTCGCCGAGGCAACCCCCCGAGTCTAGGCGACGGGCGACGGAACGTCGAAATCGGCCGGGACCGGCGCCTTGCGGGCGTCGTCGCGCTCACCGAGCCGCACGGCGACCACCCCGGAGAGGAGCACGAGGCCGCCGAGCAGCTGGATCGGCCGGGGCAGCTCGTCGAGCAGGAGCCAGGCGAAGAGCACGGCGAAGAGCACCTCGGTGAGGCCGACGAACGACGCGAGGGTCGAGCCGAGGTGGCGGGCACCGACGATGCCCAGCACGTAGGCGAGCGCGGCGGCCACGAGGACGAGCTCGAGCACGGCGGCCCAGGCCGGGATGCTCGCGCCGGCCACGACGACGGATGCCGCCCCGACCTCCATGGGGAGCACACCGACGAGCCCGGCCGCCGCGAGCACGAGCGCGCCGGCCGTGAGCCCGAGGCCGGCGAACGCCACGGCGGGCAGCGGGGTGGGGCGCCCGGCCAGGACGTAGTGGCCGGCGAGGCCGGCGGCGGCGAGCAGGCCCCAGAGGACGCCGGCCAGGTCCGGGCTCACCTGACCGGTGACGTCGAGGACGAGTGCGAGGCCGACGAGCGCCAGGACGATGCCGACGCCCGTGAGGCGGTGCGGCGTGCGCCGGGTGAGTGCCCACACCCAGAGCACGACGAGGATGATGCCGAGGTACTCGATGAGCAGGGCGACACCGACGGTGAGCCGGGCCACGGCCTGGAAGTAGCCGAGCTGGGCGGCCGCGACGGCGAGGGTGCCGTAGAGCGCCGCCCGCGGAAGCTCGCCCCGCACGATGCCCCAGCGCCCGCGCAGGCTCCACAGCGTGAACGGCAGCAGGACCAGGGCCGCTCCGGAGATCCGAGTGAGCACGACGGCCCCCGGGCTCCAGTCGGCGGTCATGAGCGCCTTGGCGAACGGGCCCGAGGTGCCGAAGGCCGCGCACGACATGAGCATGGCGACGAGGCCGAGCCCCAGGTGTCGTCGCATCGCCTCGACCACGGTGACCGCCTCCTCGTGCCGCGCCCTGCCGGCGCGGGTCGCGACCGGGATGTCAGGAGTCAAGATGGTTTTCACCTATGACACAGACATGACCCTCATGCACGCCGCGGCGTTGGCCAACACGGGCCCGGCGCTCGGCAGCGAGGAACGAGAGGAGCTCCCCGACCTAGCGGCCCTCCTGGCGTGGATGGACCACTGGGAGTGGACCGGCCGCCGGCCCGGCACCGAGACCGAGGTGGAGGCCGTGCGTCGGCTCCGGCCGCGGCTGCGCGAGATCTGGGGGCTGGACGAGGACGGCCTCGTCGACGCCGCGAACACCCTGCTCGAGGAGGGTCGGGCCCTCCCGCGGCTGGTGCGGCACGGTGCCTTCGGGTGGCACGTGCACGCGACGAGCGACGACGCCCCGCTGGCCCGCCGGATCGCGGTCGAGGTGGGGATGGCCCTCGTCGACGTCATCCGCGCCGACGAGACCGACCGGCTCAAGGTGTGCGCCGGCGAGGACTGCGAGGACCTGATCATCGACCTCAGCAAGAACCGGTCGCGCAAGTTCTGCGACGGCACCTGCGGGACCCGGGCGAACGTCGCGGCCTACCGCGCCCGCAAGAGCCGCGAGCCCGCCTCCCCCTGACGGAAAGGCGCAGCCACCACCCCCTGACCGGGGGCACAGCCACCACCCGACTGGGACAACATCGACCAATAGGTCGATGTTGTCCCGGTCGGGGTCGGGGCAACTTTGACCTATTGGTCGATGTTGCACCGCGTGGGCCGGATGGCGACCCCGCGCCCCGGGCGCGTCAGGCGCGGCCGCCGAAGAGGCTCGTCACGGAGCCGTCCTCGAAGACCTCCTTGACCGCCGCGCTGATGAGCGGGGCGATCGACAGCACCGTGAGGCAGTCGATCTCCTTCTCCGGCGGGATCGGGAGGGTGTTGGTGACGATGACCTCCTCGGCGGCGCAGTCGCGCAGGCGCTCGACGGCCGGGTCGCTGAGGATCGCGTGGGTGGCGGCGATGATCACGGCCTTGGCACCGTCGGCCATGAGCGCGTCGGCGGCCTTGGTGATGGTGCCGCCGGTGTCGATCATGTCGTCGACGAGCACGCAGACCCGGTCGCGCACGAGGCCGACGACGCGGTTGGCGACCATCTCGTTGGGCCGGTTGATGTCGCGGGTCTTGTGGATGAACGCCAGCGGCACCCCACCGAGGCGCTTCGACCACTGCTCGGCCACCTTGATGCGACCGGCATCCGGCGACACGACCGCGAGGTCCTGGTCGCCGTACTTGCGAGCGACGTACTCGCTGAGGATCGGGATCGCCATGAGGTGGTCGACCGGCCCGTCGAAGAAGCCCTGGATCTGGTCGGTGTGCAGGTCGACGCAGATGAGCCGGTCGGCGCCGGCCGTCTTGAACATGTCGGCCATGAGCCGGGCGCTGATCGGCTCACGACCGCGGTGCTTCTTGTCCTGGCGGGCGTAGCCGTAGAACGGCATGACGACGGTGATCCGCTTGGCGCTGGCCCGCTTGAGCGCGTCGACCATGAGCAGGTGCTCCATGATGCACTCGTTGATCGGGCTGGTGTGGCTCTGGATGACGAAGGCGTCCGACCCTCGCACCGACTCCTCGAAGCGCACGTAGATCTCGCCGTTGGCGAAGTCGTAGGCGCTCGTCGGCACGAGCTCGGTGCCGAGCTGCGCCGCGACCTCCTGGGCGAGTCCCGGGTTCGCCCGCCCCGAGAAGACCATCATCTGCTTCTTGGGGCGCTTGCGGATGTTCGCCGAGGGCGGTCGCTGGTTGCTCACTGGTCGTCACCCTCCGGGGTGCTCGGCTGCTGCTCGGACTGGGGATGCCGTTCGCGCGCCGCCGCGGCCGCGGCGGCGGTGGCCGTGCCGGGACGGGCGCGCTCCACCCAGCCGTCGACGTTGCGCTGGCGTCCGCGGGCCACGGCGATCTGGCCGGGCTCGACGTCGTTGACGAGGGCGGACCCGGCCGCGACGTAGGCCCCGTCGCCGATGTCCACCGGGCTGACGATCACGGTGTGCGAGCCGACGAACGCGTGCCGGCCCACGGTGGAGTGGTGCTTCGCGACCCCGTCGTAGTTGGCGAAGATCGTGCCGGCGCCGATGTTGCTGCCCTCGCCGATCGTGGCGTCACCGACGTAGGACAGGTGGGGCACCTTGGCCCCGGCCGCGATCTGCGCGTTCTTGG
>DASSGC010000608.1:0-4134 GCA_035693765.1 Acidimicrobiales bacterium | reverse complement strand
ACACCGCCCTCGTGCCCGACGGTCTCGACCTGGTCACGGCAGCCACGGTCCCGCTCAACGGCCTGGCCGCAGCCCAGATGGCCGACCTGCTCGGGGACGGCGGGAGCAGGAGCCTGCTCGTGACCGGCGCCGCAGGTGCCGTCGGGGGCTACGTCATCCCGCTCGCCCAGGACCGCGGCTGGCGGGTCACCGGACTGGCCCGGGCCGAGGACGAGGAGTTCGTGCGCGGCCTCGGCGCCGACTTCACCGCAGAGGCCGCGCCCGGCTGGGACGCCGTCGCCGATGGTGCCGCGCTCCAGGAGCAGGGCGTCGCGCTGGTCCGCGACGGCGGGCTCTTCGTCGGCGTGCAGCCGGGCGCGGCGCCCGCACAGGAGCGCGGCGTCACCGTCCGGGTGGTGGTCGCCCAGCCCGACGGTGCCCGGCTCGCCCAGCTCCTCGACGCCACCGCGAGCGGCGTCCTGCCGGCGCGGGTGCACGCCGTCGTTCCGCTCGACCAGGTCGCCGCCGCCCACCGCGCGGTCGGGAAGGGCGGCGTGCGCGGAAGGTACGTCCTGCAGCCGTGACGCCCGATCTCAGCTGCAGCCGCTGGTGCTGCCGCAGGACGGGCACGCGTGGCACGAGCCCGCCCGCTGCATCTGGACGCCGCACTGCATGCAGTAGGGGGCGTCCACGCTGGAGGCCGCGGTGGGCTTGATGGCCGGAGACTGCCGGTCGGCCACCGGCTTGGCGGCGTCGGTCACGCCCGCCCGCTCGAGCAGCGACGGCTCCCGCGGGGCGCTGGTGGTGTCGAACAGCGTCGGCGACGACGAGTCGAACGACGGCGGGTCGGCCGGGACGTCCTGGCCCTGCCGGGTCTCCACGACGGTCTCCTCGACCCCGGGCAACGTGGGCTGGGTGCGCTCGCCGGTGGTGAGGATGCCCAGCTCGGCCCGCTCCTCGAAGCTCAGGTAGTCGACCGCCAGGCGGCGGAAGATGTAGTCGAGCAGCGAGGTGGCGATGCGCAGCTCGGCGTCGTCGGTGATGCCGGCCGGCTCGAACCGGGTGTTGGTGAAGGCCTCGACGTAGTTGCGCAGCGGCACGCCGTACTGGAGGCCGTAGCTGACCGAGACCGAGAAGGCGTCCATGATGCCGGCGAGGGTCGAGCCCTGCTTGGACACCTTGAGGAAGATCTCGCCCGGCCGGCCGTCCGCGTACTCGCCGATGGTGACGAAGCCCTTGCAGTCGGCCACCCGGAACTCGAACGTGTGCGACGTGCGGTTGCGGGGCAACTTCTCGCGCACCGGCACCTTGATGATCTTCTCGATCACCTGCGCGGCGGCTGGCTCGACCGCCGCCTCCTTCTTCTTGGCCGTCGACAGCGGTTGGCCGACCTTGCAGTTGTCGCGGTAGATGGCGATGGCCTTCACGCCCGTGCGCCAGGCGTCGATGTGGAGCTGCTCGACCTCCTCGACCGTCGCGTCCTCCGGCATGTTGACGGTCTTGGAGATGGCGCCGGAGATGAACGGCTGGACCGCCGCCATCATCCGCACGTGCCCCGAGTAGTGGATGACGTTGTCGCCCATGGAGCAGGCGAACACCGGCAGGTGCTCGATGAGCAGGTGGGGCGCCCCCACGATCGACTTGTGCTCGTCGATGTAGGCGATGATGTCGTCGATCTCGCCGGGGCCGTAGCCGAGCTGCTCGAGCGCGCGGGGCACGGTCTGGTTGACGATCGACATCGTGCCGCCGCCGACCAGCTTCTTCATCTTGACCAGGCCGAGGTCGGGCTCGATGCCCGTCGTGTCGCAGTCCATCATGAGCCCGATGGTGCCGGTGGGGGCGAGCACCGACGCCTGGCTGTTGCGCACGCCGTAGCGGTCGCCGAGCTCGCAGGCCATGTCCCAGCTCTCCTGCGCGGCGGAGAGCAGCTCCGGCGGCACCAGCTCCTCGTCGATGCGGGCGGCCGCCTCCTGGTGCTGGCCGAGCACCCGCAGCATGTGCTCCCGGTTCTCGGCGAAGCCGGCGAACGGGCCCATCCGCGAGGCGGTGCGGGCCGACACCTCGTAGGCGTGGCCGGTCATGAGGGACGTGACCGCCGCGGCGTAGGCCCGGCCGCCGTCGCTGTCGTAGGGCAGCCCGAGCGCCATGAGCAGCGCGCCGAGGTTGGCGTAGCCGATGCCGAGCTGGCGGAAGCGGCGGGAGGTGTCCGCGATGCGCTCGGTCGGGTAGTCGGCCCGGCCGACCAGGATCTCCTGCCCGGTGAAGATGACCTCGACCGCGTGGCGGAAGCCGTCGATGTCGAAGGACTCGTCGTCGTTGAGGAACTTCAGCAGGTTCAGGCTGGCCAGGTTGCACGCCGAGTCGTCGAGGTGCATGTACTCCGAGCACGGGTTGGACCCGTTGATGCGCCCGGTGTTGGCCGCGGTGTGCCAGTGGTTGATCGTGGTGTCGAACTGCATGCCCGGGTCGGCGCACTCCCAGCTGGCCCGGCAGATCTGGCGGAACAGGTCGCGGGCCTTGAGCGTGCGCACGACCGTGCCGGTGGTGACCTCGCGCAGGCTCCAGTCGCCGTCGTCCAAGACGGCGCGCATGAACTCGTCGGTGACCCGGACCGAGTTGTTGGCGTTCTGGTACTGGATCGAGTGGCTGTCGCGGCCGTCGAGGTCCATGTCGAAGCCGGCCTGCTCGAGCACCCGGGCCTTGCGCTCCTCGAGCGCCTTGCACCAGATGAACTCCTCGATGTCGGGGTGCTCCACGTCGAGGATGACCATCTTGGCGGCCCGCCGGGTCTTGCCGCCCGACTTGATCGTGCCGGCCGAGGCGTCGGCGCCCCGCATGAAGCTGACCGGGCCCGAGGCGGTGCCGCCGCCCTTGAGCGGCTCGGCCGAGGAGCGGATGCGCGAGAGGTTGACCCCGGCGCCGGACCCGCCCTTGAAGATGATGCCCTCCTCCCGGTACCAGTTCAGGATCGAGTCCATGGCGTCGTCGACCGAGAGGATGAAGCAGGCGCTGGCCTGCTGGGGCACGCCCTTGACCCCGATGTTGAACCACACCGGGCTGTTGAACGCCGCCTTCTGGGTGACCAGCAGGTGCTTGAGCTCGGCGTTGAACGTGTCGGCCTCGGCGTCGTCGACGAAGTAGCCGCCCTCGGTCCCCCACCGCGTGATGGTGTCGGCCACCCGGTCGATGACCTGGCGCAGCGACCACTCGCGCTCCGGCGTGCCGAGCGTGCCGCGGAAGTACTTCTGGGCGACGATGTTCGTGGCGTTGAGCGACCAGGTGGTGGGGAACTCCACCCCCACCTGCTCGAAGGCCACCGAGCCGTCACGGAAGTTGGTGATCCGCGCGTCGCGCCGGTCCCACTCGACCTCCTCGTAGGGGTGCACGCCCTCGGTCGTGAAGTGACGACGGATGCCGATGCCCGCCTGCTCGGGAGCGAGAGCCATGGTTCCTCCAGGGAAGTGGTCGAGAGCGTGGGGGGAGACGGAAACCACTACTGCTTGGGGTCGACGCCATCTCGACCCCAAGATGTGGGAGTAAATTACATCTCTGGAATTACACCGTCAACGGTCTGACAGCTTCTTCCGCGATCGTCTCGACCGAGGCCCAGCCTACCGGCGAACACCTGTTCAGTCGCCCGGGTTCGCCACCCCGTGCGCCCGGCCCGGCGCGGACTCGCAGGTTGAGGAACGCCTCCGCAGGCACCCGGTGGGATGCCGTCCGGCGGCGCTGCTCAGGGAGCCGCCCAGCCCACCACAGACACGGAAGCGGCAACCGCCATTCCGCTCGTCCGCGCCGGGGCACAGTGCACGCGGAGGAAACTACGGGGGAAGCCTTGTGGACGACCAGAGGATGAACCTGTGAATTGCTGGTGGATTACCGCCCGCCACGTCCACAACCCCGACGGTCCCCGCCCTCGGCGTCGATGCCGCTACCGTGCGCCCCGCCGATGTTGAAGATCTGGCCCCCGCCCCGCGCTGCGGACGACGCCGCCACCGTGGACCCGCTGACCGCCGTGGCGGGTGACGAGCGGCACCCGCCACCCCACCGCCCGTGGTTGATGGTCAACATGATCGCCACCGTCGACGGCGCCGCCACGGACCCCGGCGGCATCTCCGGCGGGCTCGGCGGCCCGGCCGACAAGTCCGTCTTCGC
>DASSGC010000607.1:0-4240 GCA_035693765.1 Acidimicrobiales bacterium | reverse complement strand
CGAGCCGGATGCAGGACAAGGTCCCGCGGAGGTTGATCTCCATGGTTCGCCACCAGTCGTCGAGGCCCACCTCCCACGCCGGCCCGGCGGGGCCCATGATCCCCGCGTTGTTGATCAGCAGGTCGACGGGACCCAGGGCACGCCGCAGCCTTGCGACCGCGCCGGCCAGCGCCCGGTCGTCCGTGACGTCGGCGACCGCCGAGGCCGCGACCCCGCCGGCCGACTCGATCAGGGCGACCGACTCGTCCAGCTCGTCGCCGGAACGTGCGACCAGCCCGACGGCCATGCCGTCCTCGGCGAGGGCCCCGGCGACACGTCGCCCGATGCCCCGCCCGCCGCCCGTGACGAGCGCGACCGAGCCGGCCGTGGGGCGCGGGAGCGTGGCTGTGCCCTCGTGCTGCGGGGTGCGCCACGCCGCCCGCGACGGCACGTCTCGCCGTGGCGCCGTCACGACCGCGGGTTCTGCGGGGGTGCGGGGCGGTACGACGGGTCGTTCCCGCGGGCGCCGTGGCGGGTCGATAGGGCGTCGATCCACTGCGATGCCGGCCGACCCCGGAAGTAGGCGATGCGCCGGGCGGCCCGCGGGCGGATGTTCGTGTCCATTGGATGGCTCCTCGTCCTCGTACGTCGGTGTTGCTCTCCCCAGGACTCTGGGGCATCGCGGGTCGGCCGGCTTGAGCAGCCGTTGCTCATATCCCGGCGGCCGGCCGTGCGTGGGGCCGCTGAGCAATCCCCGGTGTCCGGCAGTACTGTGACCAGGTGATTCCTGGTGGCGCGGCCACGTTCACGGTGGGGGCCTCGGGACGCGCGCGGTGGCCGTTCGTCGGCCGTCACGGCGAGCTGGAGGGGATGCTCGCCGCGCTGCACGATCCCGGGACCGTCGGCCTCGTGGTCCACGGGCCGCCCGGCGTGGGCAAGACCAGACTCGCCGAGGAATGCCTCGCTGCGGCCTCGACCGCCGGTTGGTGGTGCGTCCGGGCCGTGGCCAGCGAGGGCACGAGGCAGGTGCCGCTGGGGGCGGTGGCCCACCTGCTCCCGCCCAGGATCCTCCTCGAGGGCGGCGACCCGCTCACCCTGTTCCCGAAGGTGGCTGCGACCGTGAAGGCGCGCGGCCGGGGACGCCGGGTCGTGCTGCTCGTCGACGACCTCCACCTGCTCGATTCGACCACCGCCACCCTGCTCGGCCAGCTCCTGTCGGCCGGCCTCAACTTCCTCGTGGGCACGGTGCGCACCGGCGAGACCGTCCCTGGTGTGGTGGCCGGGTTGTGGCGCGACGATCGCGTCGGGCGCATCGACCTCGCCGACCTGTCGCGCGATGCCCTCGACAGCCTCGTGCACCTCGCGCTCGGCGGGCCGGTGGCCGCCGACGCCATCGAGGCGGTCTGGGTGGCGAGCCAGGGCAACGTGCTGTTCGCCCGCGAGCTCGTCCTCGGCGCGATCGACACCGGGAGCCTGCGGCAGGAACGCGGCGTGTGGCGGCTGGACGGCCCCCTGTCCGCGACGGCCCGGCTGGCCGACGCCCTCGCCGCACGTCTGGAGCGGCTCGACGACGCGTCGCTGGCGGCCCTCGACCGCGTCGCCCTGTGGGGGCCCGTCGGGCTGTCGACGCTCGAGTCCGCCGCGGACCCGGCGGCGGTGGAGACGCTCGAACGCTCCGGGCTCGTCCGCATCGTCGCCGAGGGTCGCCGGCAGCACGTGACGCTCGCCCATCCCCTCTACGGCGAGATCCTGCGGCGGGCGCTACCGGCGACCACCCGGCGGCGGGTGTTGCTCGACCGCGTCCGGTGGATCGAGGGGCACGGGGCGCGCCGCCGCGACGACATCGTCACCATCGCCGGCACGCGCCTCGATGCCACCGGGTCGGCGGACCCGAAGCTGCTGACGTCGGCCGCGTGGCTGGCCCGGTACAACCACGACCACGTCCAGGTCGAGCGGTTGTCCCGGGCGGCCATCGCCGACGGCGTGACGCCCGAGGCCGGCCTCCTGCTCGGCGAGGCGCTCCACGAGCTCGCCCGCTACGAGGAGGCCGACCGCGTGCTCGCCGCCGCGCTCGGGGCGGTCGAGCGAGACGACACCCGGCTGTTCACCCCGCTGGCCGAGATGCAGGTCCGCAACCTGATGTGGGGGCTCCAGCGCCCGGCGGACGCGACGGCGACGCTGGCGGCGTTGCGCGACAGCGCCGGCGATCCGGCGGTGCGGATCGAGCTTGCGGCCGAGGAGGCGATGATCCTGTCGTACAGCGGCCGGCCGCTCGAGGCGCTCGCCCTGCTGGACGGCCTGGGCCGCCTCGACGACCTCCGGGCCCGCGTGATCGCGGCCATCGCGGCCCAGCCCGCACTCATCGCGACGGGCCAGTTCGAGCGGGCCATCGACGTGGGCGGCGCCGCCTATGGCGATCATCGGCGGCTCGGAGACCATGCGGCCATGGCGGGCCCCGGCGTCCACCTGATCTTCCGCATCCAGGCCCTGGCGTCGAGCGGCCGGTTGGCCGAGTCGTCGTCGCTGGCGCTGCGGGCCTACGAGGCGATCCCGCGTGAGGCGCCGGCCAACGCGGCCCTGTGGTTCGTGGTGTCGCTCGGGCGCAACGCGCTGCTCGCCGGGCGGCTGGAGGCGGCCCGGCGCTGGCTGGAGGAGGGGGTGGCTCGGTGCCAGGGCCGCACCGGGGGGCCGCGTCGCGTGGTGCTCTCGTTGCTCGCGACGGCGGCGGCGTGGATGGGCGATCGCGACGCGGCCACGGCCGCGGTCGACGACGTCGATGCGCTCGATCCCTCCGGGTACCTCCCCGGCGAGCAGGTGCTCGGGCCGGCGTGGGCGGCCGCCGTCGGCGGTGATCTGCCCCGCGCGATCGCCATGCTGGTCGGCGCCGCCGACGAGGTGGAGGGGACGGGGCACCGGTTCATGGCGGCCTGGCTGCTGCACGACGCGTGCCGTCTCGGTCGCCACGACCTCGCCGACCGCCTGGATGCCCTCGCCGACCAGTGTGACGGCGACCTCGTCGCCGCGTGGGCGGTGCACGCTGGCGCGGCGGCCTCCGGGCAGCCGGACCGCCTCGTCAGCGCCGCCGACCGGTTCGAGGCCATCGGCGCGTTGCTGTTCGCGGCCGAGGCCAGCACCGGCGCGGCGCATGCGTTCCAGCGCCACGGCCAGCAGCGGGCCGGCGCCGCGCAGCGGGCGCGGGCCGCGGCCCTCCTGACATCGTGCGAGTCGGCCCGCACGCCGGGCCTCGTCACGGCCGACTCGCCGGTGCCCCTCACCCGCCGAGAACGCGAGATCTGCGTCCTCGCGGCGCGGGGGACCTCCAGCCCGGAGATCGCCGCCAGGCTCTACCTGTCGGTGCGCACGGTGAACAACCACCTGCAACGGGCGTACACGAAGCTCGGCGTCTCCCACCGGGCCGAGCTGGCCGATGCGCTGGCCCTGGTCAGCGGCGAGTCAGTGAACGGCTGACGCGGGGGCCTCGGCCTCCGCGGCCTGCATCATCGCCTCGGCGGTGAGCCGGTACCCGAGGCGCCACGCCTCGGCGGCCTCGTTGGTCCACGCGCTGCCGAGCGCCGCCGCGAGCGCGTCGAGCAGCGCCGGGCCGACCACGTCGTAGTGGGCGGGCCGCACGCCGTAGCGCACGTGCCGGCTCCCCAGCCGCGCGGTGCGGTCGGCGAAGGCGTCGTGGTCCCGGATGGCGGCGACGATGGCGTCGAGCTCGCGGGCGAACTTGCGGTGCTGCGCCGCCAGGTCGCCGGTGAACAGGTCGGCCGTCTCGGGCGCGGCCGCCAGGACGCGCCCGTAGAAGTCGGCGGCGACCTCGTCGATCGCCGGCCCGAGGAGGGCGAGGGTCGTTTCCATGGTCGTGATCTGGTCGGGTGTCATGGCGCCAGGAGACACGACCAGCCGGCCGGCGGCTTGAGCAACGCCTACTCATTCCCGACCTGTCGTTCGGCGTCATCTTTCAGAGCTCGCCCCGAAAATGCCGGCCCTCCGCGACCCGCGCCGGGCGGCCGGCGCGCGATCCTGGAGGCGGGTCGATCTGGACGGGGGCCGCATGCTCGTCTACGACAGCAGTGCCGTCCTGGCGGAGAAGTCCTCGGCGTCGTGCGCGGTGGCCTCGGCGCGTGGTGCGCTCCACCTGGCGTGGACCGGGTCCGACTCCCGCCTCAACCTGGTCTCGTCGGGCGACGGCCGGCACTTCGGGGGCAAGCGGACGCTCCCGCACCGCAGCTCGCAGACGGTCTGGCGGAACTCCGGC
>DASSGC010000606.1:0-2640 GCA_035693765.1 Acidimicrobiales bacterium | reverse complement strand
TGGACGACCGGCAACGTGGGACGCCAAGCCGTGGCCGCCGTGCTGTCCCGTCCGGACCTCGAGCTCGTCGGCGTCTTCGCGCACGACCCGGCGAAGGTCGGACGCGACGCCGCCGAGTTGTGCGGGCTTCCCGAGCCCACGGGCGTGGCCGCCACCGACGACGTGGAGCAGCTCCTCGCCCTGCAACCGGATTGCGTCGTCTACACGCCGCTGCACATCGACGTCGCCGAGGTCGCGCGGATCCTACGAGCGGGCGTCAACGTGGTGACGACCTCGGAGTTCCTCACCGGCACCGGCATCGGCGCGGCGGCCACCGCAGCGCTGGAGGACGCCGCGCTGGCCGGGGGGGCGACGCTCTTCGGCTCGGGCATCAACCCCGGCTTCGCCCAACTGCTCGGCGCCGTCTGCGCCGGCATCAGCCGGGACGTGCGGTGCATCGCGGTGACCGAGTCGGTGGACGTGACCATGTTCGCCAGCGACCCGAACTTCGCCGCGGTGGGCTGGGGCCGGCCGGCGGGTGACTTCGGGCACCCCGAGGCGGTCGAGGCCGCCACGGCCGTCTTCGCCGACGCGCTCGACGTGCTGGCCGCGCTGGTCGGTGTGCGCCTCGACGAACGCCGCTGCAGGGTCGAGCTCGCGCACGCGACCGACGACCTCGACGTTCCCGGCATGGTCATCCGCAAGGGTCACGTCGCCGGCATCGAGGTGTCCTGGGAAGGCCTCCTGCACGGCGCGGTGTGCCTGAGCCTGTGCCAGCGCTGGGTCATCGGCGACCGCATCGACCCGGCATGGACGGTCGAGCTCGGGTACGTCGTCGAGGTGGCCGGCGACCCGAACGTCCGGGTGAAGCTCGATCTCTGGCCCGACGGCGACCTGGCCGGCATGGACGTGGACGACTTCCGCGACGTCGGCATGCGCATCACCGCCGTGCCCGCCGTGAACGCCATCCCCGCCGTGTGCGCCGCGCCGCCCGGCATCCGCACCTACGCCGAGCTTCCCCCGATCACCGCCCGCCTGTTCTGACGGTTCCCGTGTGCTCGCCGCCCCGCTTCGGTGCCACCGGCCCGGCGGGCCTGCGCCAGGTCGACGAAACCTCTAGAGTTTTGTCATGGTGACGGGGACATCGGGCGAGTGGGCGCTGGCGGCTGTGCACGACGTCGTGTCGGCCGCTGCACCCGATCGGGAGATGGTCGTGTGCGGCGACGTGCGGCGCACCTACGCCGAGGTGGCCGATCGGTCACGCTCGCTCGCGGCGTTCCTCGTGGCGCGCGGGATCGGGCTGCGGCACGAGCGCAGCGAGCTCGAGCGCTGGGAGAGCGGTCAGGCTGCGGTCGCGCTCGTGCTGCACAACTGCGCCGAGTACCTGGAGGCCATGTACGGCGCCTTCCGCGCCCGTGCGGTGCCGTTCAACGTCAACCAGCACTACCGGCCCGCCGAGGTCGGCGCGCTCCTGGCCGACGTCGACGTCCGGGCGGTCATCTACCAGCGGGCGCTGGGCCCGCTGGTCGCCGCGGCGTACGACACGGCCGGCCTGGTGCTGGTCGACGTCGACGACGGCTCGGGTGTCGAGCCGCTGCCCGGCAGCACCGGGTTCGAGACGGCGGTGGCGACCCCGGTCGACGCGGCCCTGCCGACGCCCTCGCCCGACGACCTGTACATGGTCTGCACCGGGGGGACGACCGGCAGCCCCAAGGCGGTGCTGTGGCGCCAGGCGGACGTCTACGTGGCCGCCATGCGGGGCGAGGAGGGGATCACGGCGGCGTCGATCGCGGCCGCCGCCGAGCGCGGCGCCGGCGCCTGGTACGCGACCCCGCCGCTCATGCACGCCGCCGCCCAGTGGACCGCGTTCTCGGGCCTGCACCTGGGGGCCACGGTCGTCCTCCACGACGATGCCCGGCCCTTCGACGCCCCCCGCATCCTCGAGGTCGCCGAGCGGGAGAAGGTGGTCCTGATGTCGATCGTCGGCGACGCCTACGCCGCGCGGCTGGTCGAGGAGCTGCGCCGGCGCCGCTACGACCTGTCCTCGCTGTCCGTCCTCGCGACCGGCGGCGCCGCCACCGGCGAGCAGCACAAGGACGCCCTCCTCGAGCTGCTCCCGCACCTCACGATCATCGACGGCTACGGCTCGTCGGAGACGGGCGGCATGGCCTTCGGCACCCGGAGCCGCGACCAGCGCCCCGAGGCCTTCAGCCCCGGGGCCGGGGCGGCGGTGGTCTCGGCCGACCTGCGGCGGTTCCTCGAGCCGGGCGAGGAGGAGGTCGGCTGGACGGCACGGCGCGGGCGGGTGCCGCTCGGGTACCTGCACGACCGGGGCAGGACCGCCGAGACCTTCCCCGTGATCGGGGGCGAGCGCGTGTCGATACCGGGTGATCGGGCGCAGCTCCTCGCCGACGGCACCATCAGGATGCTCGGGCGCGACTCGATGGTGGTCAACACCGGCGGTGAGAAGGTGTTCGTCGAGGAGGTCGAGACCGTCCTGCGCAACCACCCCGACGTGGAGGACGCGCTGGTCGTCGGTCGGCCGTCGGACCGCTTCGGCCAGGAGGTCGTGGCGATCGTCGCCCCGCGGCGGGGGACCACGCTCGACCCCGTCGCCCTGCGCGAGTTCGTGGCCGCGGACATCGCCCGGTTCAAGGCACC
>DASSGC010000605.1:0-8463 GCA_035693765.1 Acidimicrobiales bacterium | reverse complement strand
GCCGCCTAACCCACGCCCGACTGTCGTCCAGGTACCGGGGCCGAACTGTCAGGCGGGTACCGGGGCTTGACAACCGAGTCACAGGCGTGGTTCCGGTCAACCCAGCTCGCCCGAGGCAAGGCCACCTCGGTCAGGGCTGGTCGGGCCTCGGTCAGCTACACGCACATGGACGACCGCTCGCACACCGACGTCTACTTCTGGAAGCGACCCGGCGCGCTCCGACGACCTGTCGGCCGGGTCATTCGGGCAAACGCGCGCTGCACTCCAAGCGTGACCTCCGATCGTTGTTCGCAGGCCGCCGGCGCGCGTCCTACAACTAGTCAACCGCGATCGACCAAGCTCGAGACCACCAGCGCCAAGAGGCCGAATTGCCGGTCAGGCCTGATGCCCGACCCCGAGCGCGGCGACCAGCTCGTCGGCCGACGCCGTCAGGTCCGCGACCAGCTCCCACGGGTCCGGCAGGGTCGCCCGGCAACCGAGGACCGACACCTCCAGCCGGTCGCGGAAGCTCCAGGCAGTGATGTTGAGGCCGATGCCCTCCAGGATCGGGCCGACTGAGTACAGGGCGGTCGCGACGCCCCCTTCGATCTCCGGCACGGTGCTCGGGCCACGCACGTTCGACGCGATGAGGTTGATCGGTGGTCGGGTCCTGTTGGCCAGCCGAGTGCGGGCCCACAGCCGGATGCTGAGTGGGTACAGCAACGGGGGCGTCAGCTCGGCGCGGGACTCGAAGAGCTCGGGGCCGAGGGCCTGGCGCACCCGACGGGCCGACGCAGCCGCGTCGTGCACGAGTCGGATCCGGGCGACCGGATCGGCGACGTCGGTGCCGATCGGGAGCATGAGGTTGTCGACGTGGTTGCCGCGGTAGTGCCGCTCACCAGCGTGGGTCGCGATCGGCACCCCCGCCACCAGCCCGGTGGTCGGCAGGTCCCCCCGGCGCGACAGGTAGCGGCGGAGCGCGCCGCCGCACATGGCCAGGAACACGTCGTTGAGGGTCGCCGACGCCTCGCGCTTGACGACGAGGAGGTCCTCCAACGGTAGGCCGGTCATGGCGAATGTTCGGTCGGCGCCGAGCGAGGCGTTCAGCGACGTCCGCGGCGCGGAGAACGCCACTGGCAGGTGCACGTCGGACTGGCGCTTCGCCCGCCGTGCCGCGAGCAGACCGCTGACGCTTTGACGGGCGAGCCGGGGCAGCCCGAGGACGCGTCGGCTCCCGCTGGCCGACGCCTGGCGCAGGAGGGCGCGGCGTGACGGCAGGGGCTCCGGGTTGGGCCGCTCCACGAAGGCGCCCTCATCGTCGGAGATGAGCACGTTCTCGAACAGCGCAACAGCGGCACCCCCGTCGGCCAGCGAGTGGTGCAGCTTGACCACGAACGCGGCCCGGTCGCACGCCAGCCCGTCGACCACGGTGAGGTCCCACAGTGGGCGGTCGCGAGGGAGCTGGGTGGCCGCGATGTCGGCAACGACGGCGGCCAGCTCCCGGTCGCCGCCGGCCGGGGGTGCCACGCGCCAGTGCAGGTGGCGTGCCAGGTCGAAGTCGGGGTCTTCGACCCAGACCGGGTGCCCGAGGCCGTAGGGCACCGGGACCGCCCGCCGGCGTAGCAGCGGGAGCCGGTCGAGCCGGGCGGCCAACAGCGTCACGAAGCGGTCGGCTGTGAGGGGACTCGTGCGACCCGAGAGATCGAAGACCGCGATCTTCAGGGTGTGCATGTGGGCGGTCGGCGTCTCCGAGTAGAGGAACCGCGCGTCGAGTCCGGTCAGCTCCTCCATCGCGGCCACCCCAGCCAGTCGATCGGCGAGCTCATGCCCTCGGTATATTCGCATCGCCGGGTCCTTGCTCGGCGCTCTGAGGGTGTTCGGAGCCGCGCGTGGAGCTGAACCTGGCCGATCTCTTCGAGCAGGTGGTCGACGCCGTGCCCCACCGCCTGGCGGTGGTGGCGGATGGGCGGCGCCTCACCTACGCGGAGCTCGACCGGCGCGCCAACCGCCTGGCCCACTGCCTGCACGCGTCGGCCGTCGGCCCCGGCGACTTCGTGGGCCTGCAGCTCGTGAACGGGACCGAGTACCTCGAAGGGATGCTGGCCTGCTTCAAGCTGCGGGCCGTGCCGGTCAACGTCAACTACCGGTACGTCGACACAGAGCTTCGGCACCTCTACGCCGACGCTGGCCTCGTCGGCCTCGTCCACCACCGCCAGTTCGCCCCGATGGTGGGCCCGGCCCTCGACGCCATGGCCGAACGACGGGTGGTGCTCGAGGTCGGCGACCGGAGCGGCGGCACCCCTTCGGTGTGGGCCGGGGATTACGAGGTCGAGCTCGCAGCCCAGCCCGACGAGCGTCCGGCGATCGCTCGGTCGGCCGACGACCTCTACTGCGTGTACACCGGCGGCACGACCGGGTTCCCCAAGGGGGTGCTCTGGCGCCAGGAGGACATCTTCTTCGCTGCCATGGGGGGTGGAGACCCGCTCCAGCTCGGCGATGTGATCGAACGGCCGGAACAGCTCGCCGAGCGCCTCTTGGACCCGGGGATGGTGGCGTTGCCGATCCCGCCGTTCATCCATGCCAGCGCGCACTGGTTGGCGTTCTCGACGTTCTTCGGCGGCGGTCGGCTGGTGCTGCTGCCCGGCGGCCACTTCGATCCCGCGACGGTCTGGAGGCTCGTGGCCGAGGAGCGGGTGAACGTGGTCGTCGTGGTTGGCGACGCCATGGCGCGCCCCCTGCTCGACCTGTTGGAGCGCGACCCGGCGGCGCATGACACGACGTCGCTGATGGCCATCGGATCGGGTGGCGCCATACTGTCTCGTTCGACGAAGGAGCGCATGGCCAGGCTGCTGCCCGGAGTGCTGGTGGCGGACGCCTTCGGCTCGTCGGAGACCGGTCAGCTCGGGGGCGCACCGCCGGCGGACGACCCGTTCGGTGCCCCCCGGCTGCGGGTGGACGACCGCACGGCCGTGTTGGACGAGGGGCTCCAACCAGTCGCGCCCGGCTCCGGGGTTGTCGGGCTGCTGGCCCGAGGAGGTCGGGTGCCCCTCGGGTATCGGGGCGACGCCGCCCCCTCGTCGGCCACGTTCGTCGAGGTGGACGGGCGGCGTTGGGCCTTGCCCGGTGACCTCGCCCGAGTCGAGGCCGACGGCACCATCACGGTGCTCGGTCGCTCGTCGGAGTGCATCAACAGCGGCGGCGAGAAGATCTACCCCGAGGAGGTCGAGGCCGCACTGAAGGCGCATCCCGACGTCGTGGACGCGGTGGTGGTGGGGTTGCCCGACGAGCGGTGGGGCGAGCGGGTCACGGCGGTGGTCCAGGCCCGCGCGGGAACCGACCCCTCGCTCGACGATCTGCGGGGACACGCCCGCTCCATGCTGGCCGGCTACAAGCTGCCCAAGCAGCTCGTGGTGGTCGAGCAGGTCGAGCGCCTGCCGAGCGGCAAGGCCGACTACCGCTGGGCCAAGGCGCGCGCCGGCGCCACCTCGACCGTCGGCTCATCGACTAAGATCTGACGGGTCGTCAGATCTTTCTATCGACCTGAGGAGCGGGGGTCGCCCGTGCACCCGGAGGCAATGTCCGCATCGACACCGACCAGCGGACCCGATCCGCTGGGGGCGGTGCGCTCCGCGCCGACCGCCGTCCTGCGCTGGGTCGGACGCACCTACCACGACGTCGAGCGAACCCTGGCCCGCCGGGCTGCGACGAGGGCACTGGTCGCCGTCCCCCGTACCGCCCGCTTCATGGGCACCACCGCCGGGCGGTCACTGGGCGGCGGGGTCAGAGACCTGCCGGTGCCCGCCGTGTCCCTCGCGCTCGCCGCCCAGGTGGCGATCGACGAGACCATCTTGGCTGTGGCGATGGGTCCCAACCGCTTCCCCCGCCGGTCCGACTACGAGCGGGTCGGGGCCGAGCTCGCTCACGCCCGGCTTCTGTTCGAGACCCACGGCTGGCTCGACGATCCGGCGTCGTACCACCGGACCCCCCCGCCCCTGACTGACCCTGCGATCGACCGCGGCTGGGCCCTCGGCCAGCGCTACGAGCGGCTGTTGTTCCCCAGCGAGTGGACGCCCCGACCCGGCGAGCCGGGCGCCGAACGGTGGGCGTCCTACGAGCCGAACCGCACGGCGGTGGCCACGGTCCTGCGCCACCGCGACCGACCTCGTCCGTGGGTGGTGGCGATCCACGGGTTCGCCATGGGCTACCCGTTCATGGACTTCATCGGGCTCCACGCGCTGCACCTGCACCGGGACCTCGGCCTCAACGTGGTCATCCCGGTACTGCCCCTGCACGGGCCGCGCAAGATAACCCGGATGAGCGGCGAGGCGTTCCTGTCGTTCGATCTGATCAACACGATCCACGGGCTGACCCAGGCGGTGTGGGACATCCGCCGGACGCTGGGGTGGGTGCAGGCCCAGGGCGCGCCGGGCGTCGCGCTCTACGGCATCTCGCTGGGGGCCTACGTGGCCTCCCTGTTGACCGGCCTCGTCGACGGCGTCGACACGGTGGTGGCCGGCGTCCCGGTCGTCGACCTCCCGAAGATGTTCCGAAGCCAGAGCCCCCACCACGTCCGGCTGAGAGCGGTCGAGCACCAGATCCTCGACGGCAACGCCGAGATCGTCCACCGGGTGGTGTCGCCGCTCAGCTTCGCCCCGAAGGTCGCGGCTGACCGCCGGTTCATCTTCGCCGGGCTGGGCGACCGCATGGCTCCCCCGTCGCAGGCCCACGCCCTCTGGCGCCACTGGGAGCGGCCCGAGACCTTCTGGTACGGCGGCAACCACGTCGGCTACCTGTGGTCGAGGCAGGTCACCACCTTCCTCAACGGGTGCCTCGCTTCCGTCGGCAACGGAGAGCTGGTCTCGGGGAGCAACGTGTGACGAACGCGGACGCGGCCGCTGCCGGCGCGGCGCGCGACCCCTCGTTCCTCCGCGCCGCCCGGCCGATCCTCGAGCGGTACGCCTCCTACTTCCGGCCGGAGGTGCGCGGGTTCGACCGACTCCCGGAGCACGGCCCCTTCCTCGTGATCGGGAACCACTCGGGAGGCCAGATGCCGCCCGACATCCCGGTGCTGCTGACCGCCTGGTGGCGCGCACGCGGCGAGGACGAGCCCATCTACGTCCTCTTCCACTCGTTCTTCCTCGCGATCCCAGGGGTGGGCGCGGCGATGGCCCGCGCCGGCGCGGTGGAGGCCGGCCCGGCCGAAGCAGAGGCGATCCTGCGCGCCGGGGCGATCCTCATCGACTACCCCGGCGGCGACTACGAGGTGTTCCGTCCCTGGCACAAGCGCAATCGGATCGAGTTCGGCGGACGCCTCGGCGCGGTCCGTCTCGCCCTACGGACCCAGGTGCCGGTGGTGCCGGCAGTGTCGGTCGGCGCCCACGAGACGCTCGTCGTCCTCGCCCGTGGCGAGGGCCTGGCCAGGCGACTGGGCCTCGACAGGTTCCGGATCAAGGTGATGCCGCTGGTGTTCGGTCCCCCGTTCGGGCTCGTCCCCGGGGGGATCCCGACCTTCCCGCTCCCGGCCAAGATCACCGTCGAGCTGCTGGAGCCGATCGACTGGTCGGCGCGGCATGGGCCCGAGGCGGCCGGGGACGACACGGTGGTGCGCGAGTGCTACGACGAGCTGACCGGGACGATGCAGGCCGTACTCGACCGGTTGGCCTCCGAGCGCCGGTTCCCCATCATCGGATGACGACCGCCGGCCCGTTCGGGTCATCGAGGCTCCGCCCATGAGCGCGACCCCGATCCACGGCACGGTCGCGCATGGCTTCCAGGGCGTGGCCGACGCCTTCGAAGCGAACTTCGCCGAGCACGGCGACATCGGTGCTGCGGTGTGCGTGTTCCAGCGCGGGCGGGCGGTGGTCGACCTGTGGGGCGGGTGGGCGGACCGTGAGCAGGGCCGAGAATGGCAGCACGACACGCTGCAGCTGGTGTTCTCCACCACCAAGGGCGTCGCGGCGGCGTGCGTGCACCAGCTCGTGGAGCGTGGCGTGCTCGACCTCGACGCGCCCGTGGCGACGTGGTGGCCCGAGTTCGCGCAGCAAGGCAAGGGCGACATCCCGCTGCGCTGGGTGCTCTCGCACGAGGCCGGGCTCGCCGCCGTCACGGGTGAGGTGACGATGGACGACGTGCTGGGATGGGAGGGGGTGGTGGAGGCCATCGCCGCCCAGGCCCCGGTGTGGGAGCCGGGCACGACGCACGGCTACCACGCCCGGTCGTACGGGTGGATCCTCGGCGAGGTCGTCCGCCGGGCCACCGGTCGCAGCCTGGGGCGGTACTTCGCCGACGAGATCGCCGGCCCCCTCGACCTCGACTTCTTCATCGGACTGCCGAAGCGCGAGCTCGGTCGGGTGGCGAGGCTCTACCCGCCGGTGATCGACCCGGAGGCCGCCGAGGCCATGGACGCGTTCCTCGGGCCCGACACGATGCTGGGCCAGGTGCTCCGGGGCCCGTCGAACCTGTTCAGCTACGACGACATGTGGAACCGGCCCGACGTACTGGCGGCGGAGATGCCGTCCTCGAACGGCGTGGGCACGGCCCGAGCCGTGGCCAGGTTGTACGCGTCGCTGATCGGTGAGGTCGACGGGGTGCGGTTGTTGGCGCCCGAGACGCTGGCGCGGGCCACCGAGGTGCAGGTGAACGGGCCCGACCACGTGATCGGCTTGCCCATGAGCTTCGGCCTCGGCTTCATGACCCCACCCTCAGCCGGCGGGCCCGGCACCTTCGGCCACGACGGCGCCGGCGGCTCGCTCGGCATGGCGGACCCGGCCGGGGAGTGGGCGCTCGGCTACGTGATGAACCAGATGCAGCTCGGCCTCACCGGCGATGCCCGTAGCGCAAGCCTGGTTGCCGCGACGATGGCCGCCATCGCGGCGAGCGACAACGATGCACCGGCCTGATCGGCGACGATCAAACGGACGTCTTGAGTTCACGACACGGGTGGCCGCGTGTAGCTGTCGAGCAGGTTCCCCAGGTGGTGCGGGTGGCCCAGCGCGACACAGTGGCCCGCCGCGATCTCGTCGGGAACGACGCCGAGCCGCTCGGCCGCTATCCGTCGCATGAACGGGGCGGGGAAGAATCGATCCTCGGTACACACCACGAAGCTCGTCGGGACGGCGGGCAACGAGTCGAGTGGCCACGGGCTGTGGTAGGCGGTCTCCGATTCGGACCGCTCCTTGCTCAGCGCCTCCTCGGCCAGGGCGCGGGGCACATCGTGGTAGAAGGCGACGAACGGGTCGTCGGAGCCGGTCAGGCCGCCATCGTGGCGAGCCTGCTCCTCGACGGCCGGCCGGTAGCCGGTGTTCTCCCACCAGTCGGCCGGTTTTTCGCCGGGAGCGGGGACCATCCCCGCTACGAAGACGACGACCTCGACGGGAAGCCGGTCGGTCACGAGGGGAGCGGTGAACCCGCCGTACGACTGGGCCACGACGATGAGATTCCGTCGCTCGCCGATGGCCTCGACGACGGTGTCGGCGTAGTCGAGCAGGGTGGCGGAGTCGTCACCGCAGGGCAGATCGGGCGCGACAACGTCATGCCCGCGCCGGCGCAGGACTGCGTCCACGAGGTGCCAATACCACCCGACGTCGCCGCCGCCGTGGATCAACGCAAAGGTCGCCATCGCACCATCTCCGTACTGTTTCGACGGTTCGCCCGCGCCGAACTCATCGCCCTATTCCGTGCTGCTGACCAGCGACTGGCGTGGTGTTGAGTCCCAGCGGTTCGGCGCCCTGCGGCCGGACGGCGCGGACGCCAAGAGGCGACAGATCGTCATCGAGCCACGGGCCCAGCCGATCACGTGGTGGCCTTCGCAGCAGTGTTGGGTCCAATCGTCGAGCTCACCGGCGGCCAAGCACTGGGTCCGTTGGGCGTCACGGGCGCGACCGGCGGGTCCAGCTTCCTGGGGTGGGGGTTGCTGATGGCGGCGTCTGGCCGTACAGTGGCCGGACATTTGTGGAGGAGCGAATGATGTCCACGACACGGTTGCGCAGTGAGCGGCTCGAGGTTCGCACCACCAAGGACGAGCGGGCACTGATCGACCGTGCCGTGGCCGAGAAGGGGACGGATCTGACGGACTTCGTGATCTCCAACCTGACACTCGCCGCTCGGCGCGTGCTCGCGGACCGGACCGAGTTCGCGCTGGACGCGGAGTCGGCTGAGGCGTGGGACGCGATCAACCGCCGCCGGGCCCGTGACCTCCCGGGCCTGCGTCGGCTCATGGAGCGCCCCACGCCGTTCAGTACGGAGTGAGCGGCGCCTATCGGCCACCCGCACTGCTCCATGCGGAGCACGACATCGACGGCTTCGAGTGCCGGTCCGCCGAACAGACCGAGTGGCTGCGCAGACATGCCCGCCAGTGCTCGACCACGGGAACGACCCGGGCGCTGGTGGTGACGCCGGCGGACTCGAGCGTGGTGGCTGCCTACTACGCCTGGTGCATGGCCAGCATCTCCCTCGCGGACGCACCGGCACGAGCACGCAAGGGAG
>DASSGC010000604.1:0-5786 GCA_035693765.1 Acidimicrobiales bacterium | reverse complement strand
CGCGAGATCAGCAGCAGGCCCTTCGAGGGGCCGGCCAGCCAGGTCAGCATCCCGCCGAGCGAGGCGGCCACCAGCATGATGCCGATGATCGGGGTCAGCCAGCCGATGTCGAACTGGGCGAAGACCGCCTCGAACGCCTGCATGATGCCGGCCGTCAGGGAGAGCTCCTCGGCCGGCACGAACCAGCTGATGGCCAGGGCGGGGAGGATGAAGATCATCAGGACCAGTGCCATGGCCGTGAACATCGACTTCGGGAACTCCTTGGCGGGGTTCCGCAGCGATGACACGTGCACGGCATTCATCTCCATGCCGGAGTACGACAGGAAGTTGTTGACGATCAGCACGAGGCTCGCCAGGCCGGCCCACTCGGGCAGGATGTGGGCCGCGTCCATGGGGGCGGCGGACTCGTTGCCCTGGCCGAGGAAGATGACGCCGAGCGTGACCAGGATGACGCCGGGGATCAGGGTGCCGATGATCAGTCCACCGCTGGCCAGGCCGGCGATGCCCTTGGTGCCCCGCGACGAGACCCAGACGCCGGTCCAGTACACGACGACGATGATCAGCGCGGTCCAGACACCGTTGTTGGCGAGCTCGGGATTGAAGACGTACGCCAACGTGCTGGCCACGAAGCCCAGCAGCGTGGGGTAGTAGAAGATCGTCATCGCGAACTGGCACCAGACCGCGAGGAACCCCATCGGCTTGGAGATGCCCTCCGAGACCCACTTGTAGATGCCGCCGTTCCAGCCGGAGGCGAGCTCTGCGGAGACCAGCGAGGTCGGCAGCAGGAAGACGATGGCCGGGACGATGTACAGGAACACCGCGGCCAGGCCGTAGACGGCCATGGTCGGCGCCGAACGCAGGCTCGCCACCGAGCTGGTCGTCATCATGGCCAGCGCCGCCCACGAGATGAAGGCCGCCGCGGGGGCGCGCGTGCGGCGGGCGGCCGCGGACGGGGTCACGGGGACGTCGGCCGCGCTCATGGTGCGCCCATCCGGTCCGGTGAGAGGGCGGCGACGGTCATGGTGCAGGGGGCCCCCAGTGCTTGCTCGACGTGCTCGCGTGCAGGCATCGCGATCATCTCCTGTCCCGAAGAGGTAGAGCACTTCCGTCGGACCACGCTAGGTGCGTCTGGTTTGCCGGTGTATCACCCCCCACGGGTGACGGACGCGCACCCGACGCGACGCCCGACACCCGCGGACGCTGTCCCCGATCGAGGCACTGAGCGTCGGGCTACGACACGACGGCGAGCCCGTGATCGGTGTTGTTCAACCGCAGCCCACCGTCGGTCGTGACGGTGACGATGTCCTCGATCCGCACGCCGAAGCGTCCGCCGAGGTAGATACCCGGCTCGATCGAGAAGCACATCCCCGGCTCCAGGGGCTGCAGCTCGCCCTCCACCATGTACGGGGGCTCGTGGGTGGTCACACCGATGCCGTGACCGGTGCGGTGGATGAACTGGTCCCCGTAGCCGGCGGCGGTGATGACCGCCCGGGCGACGCGGTCGACCTCCTGGCAGGGCACCCCGGGTCGCACCGACTCGAACGCCGCCTGCTGGGCCTGTCGCACGACGCCGTGCACCCGCACGAGCTCGTCGCTGGGTTCCCCCACGCACACGGTGCGGGTGGTGTCGGAGCCGTATCCGTGCATCAGTCCGCCGAAGTCCAGGACCACGGCGTCGCCCACCTCGATGACCCGCGCCCCGGCTTCGTGGTGCGGGTTGGCACCGTTGGGCCCCGACCCGACGACCGTGAAGTCCACCTGATCGTGCCCGAACTCGCGCAGCAGCGCGGCGAGGTCAGCGGCCACCTCGGTCTCCTGCCGACCGGCGAAACGGAGCGTGACGACCTCGAGGAAGGTGGCGTCGGCCGCTGCACCCGCTGCCGACAGCCGGGCCAGCTCGTCCTCGTCCTTGACCGCCCGCAGCATCGGCAGGCACTGCGTCATCGCCTGGTACCGCGTGCCCGGCAGCGAGTCCTGGAGGCCGAGGACGTGCATCGCCCAGGCTGAGTCGGAGATGGCGTAGCGACCGGCCGGGTCGAGGAGCTCGCCGGCCGCGGCGTAGGGGTCCGAGCCGTCGCTCCAGTCGCGGATGGCCAGCGCGGCGGCACCCGCTGCGGCCTCGGCGTCCGGGCGTTCGAGGAGCGGCGCCAGCAGTGTCGGCTCCCGGTCCGGGCTCAGCACCAGCACGGTGAGTCGCTCGGTGATGGCCGTGGGCTGGTAGCCGGTGAGCCACACCAGGTCGGGTCCGGGGGTGACGAGGACCCCTCCGTCCAGGCCCGCCCGGACCGCGTCGGCGACGACGCGCTCCATCCGGGCCCGGTAGTCGTGGGCCGTGAACGGTGGGGGCGCGGACTGGGTGGCGGCCATGGGCACTCCTTCGACTCGTCCCGACCGTAACCGTCGGCGTGGCGCGGTCGGCTCGCCCGCGGCGGATGAGTGCGGGCGGTGCGCCCGGCTCTACTCCCTCGGCGTCGGCCTGCGGGGTGGCACCTCGCGCCGTGATCCCCAAGGGGGTCCGGTCCGCGCCGATGCCGTGCAGCGCGAGGCCGGAGCGCCGCCGGCAGTCTTCCCCCGCCAGGCGGGGTTCGCCCGAGTCAGCGCACGGGTTGGAACGGCCTGCCGCCGACGGAGGCGAGGACCGACCGGTCGGCGGCGACGAGGATCTCCAGCTCCTCGCCCTCGCCGGAGGCGTGCAGCGCCTGCGCACCTGGCGCGAGGAGCTGGGTGGCGCGCCAGGTGAGGCCGGCATCGGCACTGGTGTGGACCTGCCCGTCGGGCGAGAGGCCGGCGACCGCGTCTCCGGCACCGAACGCCACCAGGAGCAGCCAGGGCGCCTGCTCCATCCACTGCCACGTCGCTCCGCCATCGGTGGACCGCATCAGGCCGTCCTCCGTCGTGGCGAGAACCGTCGAACCACTGCCGGAGCCGGCGAGCGTCCGGGGATCGGTGTCGAGGTCCCCGTCGGTCCACCTCCGCCCGTCGGCAGTGGTCCGGACGGAGCCGTCGAACCCGATGACGGTCTCGCCGGCGGTGGTCAGCGCGTGGAAGTCCGACCGGCCACCCCGGGAGAGGACGTCCCACGTCCTCCCGCCGTCCCGGGACTCGATCAGCCCGACCGGTTGCGGCAGGTCGGTGGCCGTCCCGGGGTGTCCCGACGCGTAGTAGTGGCCGGGTCCGGCGACGGTGAATCCCATGAGGTCGATGACCGGCCCCACTCGCACGGGCGTGGTGCCGTCGTAGACGTACAGGCCGTCGTGGGCGGCGACGACGACGTCACCGCTCCCGGGGTCGCGGGCGATGGCGTGGACGTGCGCCGAGGGCAGCATGAGCGGGTCTGCGCCGGGGCCCGCGGGCGGGGCGCTGCCGGCTGGGCCGTCGGCGGGCGGCGCGACCGACGGACCGGCCGTGGCCGCCGCCGGGGCGGGTGCCGAGTCGGGCGAGGCGGAGCACGCACCCGTCAACCCGACGGAGAGCACCCCCGCGAGCAGACCAAGGGACAGCCGGAAGGGCACGACCATGATCAGCCGAGCATCCCCTGCATGGTGGCGATCTCCTTCTCCTGGCCCTCGACGACCGCGGTCGCCAGCCTCTCGACCTCAGGGTCGGCCGTGGTGGCCAGCACGTCCCGGGCCATGGTGATCGCGCCCTGGTGGTGCTCGATCATCATCTCCAGCCACATCTGGTTGAACTCGGGGCCGCTCGCACCCATCAGTGCGCTCATGTCCTGGTCGCTCATCATCCCACCGGAGCCGTGGTCCATCGGGCCGCTGCTCTCCGAGGCCCCCCACTGGGCGAGCCACCCCTTCATGGTCTGGATCTCGGGGTCCTGCGCGGCCTCGATCTGGCGAGCCAGCGCCTTGACGTCCTCGGATGCCGTGTCGTTCTCCAGGGCGAGGGTGGCCATCTCCACGGCCTGCACGTGGTGCGGGATCATCATCTGCGCGAACTCCACGTCCGCCTCCGCTCCCGTGGCCGTGCCCGCCGTGCTGGAGGCCGAGGTGCCGTCGGCACCGGACATCGACCCGTGTGACGAGCCGTCGCCCGAGCCGCACGCGCTCACGGCGAGGACGAGGGCGACAGCGGCGGCCGGGAGGGCACGTCGGGACATCAGGTGCACGAGAGGATCTCCTCGAGTGGGGACGGGAAGGGGAAGGAGAAGCCTGCCCCGCGGGCCATGGAGGTCAGACGGTGGTTCTGTGAAGGTTCGATGAAGACGCCTCGACCGCGTCGCCCCGGGACCGGGGCAGTCGCAGCCTCTTCAGCATGAGCGCGTTCACGGCGACGATGACGCTGGAACCGGACATCGACAGGGCGGCCATCTCGGGGCGCAGCACCAAGCCCCACGTGCTGGCGAAGACCCCGGCCGCGATCGGCAGCGCGATGGCGTTGTAGCCGACGGCCCACGCGAGGTTCTGGCGCATCTTGCGGAGCGTGCCGCGCCCGATCCGCAGTGCGGTCGGCACGTCGAGCGGGTCGGAGCGCATGAGGACCACGTCGGCGGTCTCGATCGCGACGTCGGTGCCGGCGCCGATGGCGATCCCGAGGTCCGCCTGCGCGAGAGCCGGGGCGTCGTTGACGCCGTCGCCGACCATGGCGACCTTCCGGCCTGCCTGCTGGAGCCTGGCCACCTCGGCGGCCTTGTCACCGGGGAGCACCTCGGCCAGGACGGTGTCGATCCCGAGCTGACCGGCGATGCGTCGCGCCGTGGCCTCGTTGTCGCCGCTGAGCATGACCACCTCGACGCCCATCTCGTGCAGGGCCGTCACGGCGGCCGCCGAGGTGCCGCGCACGGCATCCGCGAGGCCGACGATTCCGACACCCCGGCCGTCCACGGCGGCCAGGACCGCGGTGCGGCCGCTGAGGGCCAGCTCGTCCCGCTGGGCCAGGAGTGCCGAGACGTCGACACCCTCGGCGTCCATGAGCCTGCGGTTGCCGACGACGACCCGGCGCCCGTGAACCGAGGCGACGGCGCCGTGGCCGGGCACGGTGCGGAACTCAGTGGGTCGCTCGGGGACCACCCCACGCTCGGCGGCGTGCCGGACGATGGCGGCGGCCAACGGGTGCTCGGACTCGTTCTCGAGTGCGGCGACCAGCCCGAGCAGCTCGGTCTCGTCGATGCCGTCGACGATGACGTCGGTGACCTCCGGCTCGCCCTGGGTCAGGGTGCCGGTCTTGTCCATCACGACGGTGTCGATGCGGGCGGAGGCCTCCAGTGCGGTGGCGTTCTTGACGAGCACGCCGCGCTGGGCACCCAGACCGGTGCCGACCATGATGGCGGTCGGGGTGGCCAGGCCAAGGGCGTCGGGGCAGGTGACGACGACGACGGTGATGGCGAACAGCAGGGCCGTCTCGACGCCGGCGCCGGACCACCACCACGCACCGAAGGTGAGCAGGCCGCCGATGAGGGCGACGAGCACCAACCAGAACGCGGCGCGGTCGGCCAGGCGCTGCCCCGGGGCCTTGGAGTTCTGGGCCTCCTGCACCAGCGCGACGATCTGCGCGAGCGCGGTGTCGGAGCCAACCTTGGTCGCTCGGACCCGCAGGGTGCCGGTGGTGTTGATGGACGCGCCGATCACGGCCGAGCCCGTGCTCTTCGCGACGGGCAGGCTCTCGCCGGTCACCATCGACTCGTCCACCTCGGAGGCGCCGTCCTCGACGGTGCCGTCGACGGGCACCTTCCCGCCGGGCCGGATGAGCAGGAGGTCGCCGACCAGCACGTCGGCGGTGGGGACCTCGACCGGCTCGCCGTCACGCAGGACGGTGGCCATGGGGGGCGCGAGGTCCAT
>DASSGC010000603.1:0-8634 GCA_035693765.1 Acidimicrobiales bacterium | reverse complement strand
TTCCGGGGAGGTCGCCCCGGCGATGATCGGGCCGATCGCCGGCTGGGCCGCCAGCCAGGCGAACGCGAGCTCGAGGAGGGTGTGCCCCTCGCCCTCGGCCCACGCCGTGAGCCGCTCGACCAGGTCGAGGTTCGCCTCGCTGAGCACGCCGGCCGCCCGCTCGGCCGGCATCAGCGCCAGCCGGGTGCCCGGGGGCGGCGGCTCGCCCCGCCGGTACTTGCCGGTGAGCAGGCCACTGGCGAGCGGGAAGTAGGGCAGCAGCACCATGCCGTGGCGTTCGCAGGCGGGGATGACCCGGTGCCGGGGCCGCCGCTCCAGCAGGCTGAACTGGTTCTGGGCGCTGACGAAGCGGGCCCAGCCCTTCGCCGCCGACACCTCGGCCGCCGCGTCGATCTGCGACGACGAGAAGTTGCTGTTGCCGATCTCGCGCACCTTGCCCGCCTGCACCAGCGCGTCGAGCGCGCCCAGCGTCTCCTCGATCGGCACCGCGGGGTCGGGCACGTGCTGCTGGTAGAGATCGATGCGGTCGGTGCCCAGGCGGCGGAGGCTGCCCTCGACGGCCGCCGCCACCCACCGCGCACCGGCGCCGCGCTGGCCCTCGCCGCCGAGCGGCGAGCCGAACTTGGTGGCGATCACCACCTCGTCGCGCCGGCCGGCGAGCGCCCGGCCGAGGAACTCCTCCGACCGGGTGCCCCCGTAGACATCGGCGGTGTCGAAGAACGTGATGCCCTCGTCGAGGGCGGCCCGCACGACCGCCTGGGCACGCGGCTCGTCGATGCGCATGCCGAAGTTGTTGCAGCCGAGCCCGACCCGGCTGGCCGTCAACGAACCGATCCTGAGCGTCTCCACGCCAACCCCCTGCTGGTCCTGCACGGATCGTTCCCGCCGTGCACTCTACGGCCGGTCCGGGGGTTCACAGGCCGACCACGTTGCGGCATGCTCTGCGCCGCATGATCTCGCTCGACGACTACCTGACCTTCGTGGACGAGGCCCTCGACGGCATGGTCGCGATCGTGCGCGAGCTGGGGGACGACCTGGCCAACCGGCGGCCCGACCTGCCCGAGGCCAACTCGCCCTACGCGGTGCTCACCCACTGCCTCGGCGTGATGGCCTGGTGGGGCGGCCACGTGGTGGCCGGGCGCACGGTCGAGCGCGACCGGGCGGCCGAGTTCCGTGCCTCCGGCCCGGTCGGCGACCTGGTGGCCCGGGCGCGGGCGATCCGGGCGGCGTTCGGCGAGGACGTGGCCGGCGCCGTGCCGGCCGACCCGCCCCGGGGCCCGCTCGACCCGGACGACGCCGCGCTCCCGCTGGGCCGCACCCAGGGCGGGGCGCTGTTCCACGTCTACGAGGAGCTCGCCCAGCACCGCGGCCAGATGGAGGGGTGCCGCGACGTGCTGCTGGCGCCCTGGGCGCGACGGGCCTGACCGGGACGGCTACTCGCCGGTCGGCCCGGCGAAGCGGGGTGGCCGCTTCTCGGTGTGTGACGCCAGGCCCTCCCGGGCGTCGGGCCCACCGAAGCCGAAGAACTCGTACGCCAGCGAGGCGTCGAGCACGGCCGACTGCGACCGGTACCAGTTGTTGAGCGCCTGCTTCGTCCAGCGGATGGCCGACTGGGCGCCGCGGCTCAGCTTCTCGGCGACCGCGAGGGCCTCGTCGCCCACGGCGTCGTCGTCCACGCACAGCGACACCAGCCCGATGCGCTCGGCCTCCTCGCCGGTGAGCGTGTCGCAGGTGAGGAGGTAGTACTTGGCCTTGGCCATGCCGCACAGCAGCGGCCAGCAGATGGCCGCGTGGTCGCCGGCGGCGACGCCGAGGCGCGTGTGGCCGTCGACGATGCGCGCCGCGCGGCCCGCGACCGACACGTCGGCCAGCAGCGCCGCCACCAGGCCGGCGCCGACCGCAGGACCGCGGATGGCCGACACGATCGGCTTGGCGCAGTTGATCACGTTGAACACGAGGTCGCGGGCCTCGCGCATGACCCGGATGCGCACCGCGTAGTCGGACATGAGCGAGTCGAGCAGCTCGAAGCTGCCACCCGCCGAGAACGCCGAGCCGGCCCCCCGCAGCAGGGCGACGTTGGTGTCGGGGTCGCGGTCCACGGCGAGCCACACGTCCGCCAGCTCGCGGTGCATGTCGGCGTCGACCGCGTTGAGGCCGGGGCCCTCCAGGGTGATGCGCAGCACACCGGCGGCCGGCCGGTCGAACCGCAGGCTCGGGAAGTCGTGGTAGCGGTCGGTCACGGGGCCCTCCTGTGGCGGTCGCCGACCAGTCTGGCGCCCGTGCACGCGGCGCACGGAGTCCGGGGCGGTCGGTGGGTGTGCAACGATCTGGCGGTGACCTCGGGAACCGTCCTCCTCACCGGCGGCGCCGGCTACGTCGGCAGCCACACCGCGGTGGAGCTGCTCGGCGCCGGGCGCGACGTCGTCGTGGTCGACGACTTCTCCAACAGCAGCACCGTGGTGCCGGAGCGGGTGGTCGAGGTCGCCGCGGCCGCAGGTGCGCCGGGCACGCTGCGGTGGCACCGTCTCGACATCGCCGACACCGCAGGCGTGGCGCGGGTGCTCGCCGACGAGGGCGTGGAGGCCGTGATCCACTTCGCCGGCCTCAAGGCGGTCGGCGAGTCGGTGACCGAGCCGCTCCGCTACTACCGCGTGAACGTGGCGGGCACGACGTCGCTGCTGGAGGCCATGGACGGCGCCGGCGTGCGTCAGCTCGTGTTCTCGTCGTCGTGCACCGTGTACGGCGACCCCGAGCGGGTGCCGGTCGACGAGACGGCCCGCCGCGCGGTGTCGAGCCCGTACGGCCGCACCAAGCTCGTGGTCGAGGACATCCTGTCCGACCTGGCCGCCAGCGACGACCGGTGGCGGCTCCTGGCGCTGCGCTACTTCAACCCGGTGGGCGCCCACCCGAGCGGGCGGCTGGGCGAGGACCCGGAGGGCATCCCCAACAACCTGATGCCCTACATCATGCAGGTGGCGACCGGGCGCCACCCGTTCGTGCGGGTGTTCGGGAACGACTACCCGACCCCCGACGGCACCGGGGTGCGTGACTACATCCACGTGGTCGACCTGGCGCTCGGTCACCTGGCCGCGCTGGAGGCCGCCCCCGACCTGCCCGGCTACACGGCGGTGAACCTGGGGACGGGCGAGGGCCACTCGGTGCTGGAGGTCATCGCGGCGGCGTCGCGGGCGGTCGGCCGGGACCTGCCGTACGAGGTCGTCCCCCGACGGCCGGGCGACATCGCGGCGACGTGGGCCGAGCCGAAGCTGGCCCGGGTGCTGCTCGGCTGGCAGGCCACCCGCGGCCTCGACGAGATGGCGGCGGACCACTGGCGCTGGCAGTCGCAGAACCCGCAGGGCTACCGGACGCCGGCCGGCGCCTAGCCGGCGCGGCGGCGCCGGGACACCAGGCCACCGTCACCTCGCCGGCCTGCACGCCCGGCTACCGACCGGTAACGTCCGCGGCGGGAGGGGGAGGCGATGGGGCCGAAGGTGCAGGACGAGCATGCCGACGCGCCCACGCTGACGGTCACCCGCCCCGACGACCGGTCGGCGCCCGGGCACCACCGCCCCGCCGCAGACCCCGGCGGGATCGGCTACCGGCCGGCGCTGGACGGGCTGCGAGGGCTGGCGCTGCTCGGCGTCGTGCTCTACCACGCCCATCTGGGCGCCGTACCTGCGGGGTTCCTCGGCGTGTCGACGTTCTTCACGCTGTCCGGCTTCCTCATCACGAGCGTCACGCTGGTCCACCGGGGCCGCACGGGATCGGTGGACGTCCGCCGCTTCTACGCCCGCCGGATCCGGCGCCTGCTCCCCGCCGCGGTGGCGACCGTCGCCGCCCTGGGCCTGGCCACCGTCGTGCTCGGCAGCGTCTCGCAGGTCGTGCGCATCCGGGGCGACGGGCTCGCCACGCTCCTCTACGCCCTCAACTGGCGGCTGGTGCTGGCCGGCGACTCGTACGGCGACCTCTTCGCCGCCCCCTCGCCGTTCATCCACTTCTGGTCGCTGGCCATCGAGGAGCAGTTCTACCTGGTCTTCCCCCTGGTCGTGGCGGCGCTGGCGGCGGTGGCGGCCCGGCGGCGGGGCCCGGCGCTCGCCGGCGCGTTCGCCGCGGTGGCGTTCGGGGCGACCGCCTGGTGCACCGCCCTGTCGCTCGGCGGCACCTCGGTCGACCGCCTGTACTTCGGCACCGACACCCGGGTGGCCGAGATCGCCGCCGGGTGCCTGGCCGGGCTGTGGTGGCTCCGCCACCCCGAGCCGGGCCCCACGACGGCGCGGGCCCTGCGGGTGGCCGGCGCGGTCGCGTTGCTCGCGACGCTCTGGTCGTGGCACGCCGCCGACCGCACCTCCCCCGTGCTCTTCCGCGGGGGCCTGACCGGCTACGCGGGGCTGACCGTGCTGGTGATCCTGGCCGCCCTCCAGCCCGGCGCCGCCGCCGGCCGCCTGCTGGCGTGGCGGCCCCTGGTGGTGCTCGGCACCCTGTCCTACGGCGCGTACCTCTACCACTGGCCCATCTTCCTGTGGCTGCGGATGCGGACCCCGCTGCCCCCGCTCGGCGTGCTCACCGTGGGCTCCGCCCTGACGCTGCTGCTCGCCTCGCTGTCGCACCGCTGGCTGGAACAGCCGGTGCGCGCCGGGCGCTGGCCGACGGGGCGGGCGGCGCCCGCAGTCGCGGTGGCTGCCGTGGTGCTGACCGCCGGCCTGGTCGCCAACATGGCCCGGTGGCGGACGTTCCCGCCACCCACCGACTACGAGACGGCGGCCGAGCAGCTCGCGGCCCTGGGCGCGCCGAGCGCGGACGACTTCACGTCGCAGATGGAGGACATGGCCGTCTCGGAGGAGCTGCAGGCGCGCGTCGCGGCGTCCACCGCGCCGCGGGTGGCCTTCTTCGGCGACTCGACGGCCCTGATGACCGGCCTCGGCGTCGGGTTGTGGGCGGTCGACCACCTCGAGCAGCTCGCGCCGGCCGGCGGGTTCACGGGCCTCGGGTGCGGCCTCCTCGACGACGCGGTCCGGCTCGTCGACGGCCGGCGGATGGGCCAGCCCGAGGGGTGCGAGGACTGGCTCGGCCGGTGGGGGGAGGCCGCCGAGGAGGCGCGCGTCGACGTCGCCGTCGTCCAGTTCGGGCTGTGGGACCTCTACGAGCAGCGCATCGAGCGGGGCGGCGACTTCCTCACCATCGGCGAGGACCCCGAGCTCGACGCCGCCCTGCTGGAGGCCGTGGACGACGCCGCGACCACCCTCCTGGCGCGCAGCGAGGTCGTGCTGCTGGTGACGACCCCTGACGTCGTGTACGGGAGGATCGACGGCCGGGACCCGCCGCGGCGCGCGGGCGTGGCGGATCCGGCGCGGGTCGCCCGGTTCCGTGAGCTCGAGGCCGAGGTGGCGGCCCGCCACGACCGGGTCGAGATCGTCGACCTGGCCGGATGGATCGCGGCCCGGGAGGACGACGGCCGGTTGCGGCCCGACGGGCTGCACTTCACCGACACGACGACGCTCGAGGTCGCCGAGTGGCTGGCGCCCGAGATCGTCCGGCTCCGCGCCCGGGTGCTCGCGCTCGCGCCCGTGGGCGCCGCTCCCGGCACGCCGACGGGCGGGCCGACCGGCACCGTCCCCGGCGGGCCCGGCGCGCCCGGCGGACCACCCGGCACCGTCCCCGTCACACCCCCGGCCGGACCGCCCACGCTGCCCGTCACACCCCCGGCCGGACCGCCCACCACGCTGCCCGCCACGCCCCCGGCCGGACCGCCCATCACGCTGCCCGCCACGCCCCCGGGCGAGGCCACCGCGGGCCCGCCCGGGTGACACGGCCGGATCAGGGCGCGGTGGTGCCGCCCACGGCCATGGGGGCGAGGCCGAGCTTGCGGTGGTCCCACGACCGGGCCCGCTCGACGTCCACCCGCACGGCGATCCGCTTGTGGAGCATGAGCTCGACCAGCGGCTTGGCCTCGTCCGTGTAGGGGCCGGTGTAGCGCTCCCACACGCTCACGCCCACCTTCCACAGCAGGTCGGGGTCCTCGACGATCTCGGCCCGGCCCTCCAGCGACACGCCGCGCAACGTGTCGTAGGTGAGGCCGTCCTCGATCAGGCAGGTGATGCGGGGGTCACGGCGGAGGTTCTGGGCCTTCTGCGAGCGGGCCTTGGTCTCGAACCAGATCTGGCCGTCGACCACGGCGTACCACATGGCCACGACGTGGGGAGCGCCGGTCGGCCCGATGGTGGCCATCGACGCGGTGCGGCTCCGCTCGACGAAGGCCGCGATCTCGTCGTCGGTCATGGTGATCTGCGCACGCTGGTTGGTTCCCATCGCGCCGATGATGGGGGCGCCGGCCCGCAGCCCGCAAGACGCGGATCAGCCGGTCGGCCCGAACCGCTCGACCCTGATCCGGTCGGCGGTGACCCCGGCGGCCAGCAGCAGGCCCCCGGCGTGGTCGGTGAAGCCCGCCGAGCCGCACAGGTAGGCGGTGACGCCGGGGCGGACCAGCGGAGCGAGGTCGGCGAGCGCCAACCTGCCCGCCGGGCGCGCCGCGCCCGGGGGCGCGGCGCGGGTGTAGGCCACCGTGACCTCGGGGCCCGGCAGCTCGCCGGCGTAGTAGAGATCCGCCGGCCGGCGGGCCGACACGACCACCGTCAGCAGGTCGCCGCGGCCGGTGGCGCGGGCCAGCCGGAGCATCGCCATGAGGGGCACGACACCCGACCCGCCCCCGACCAGGAGCGCCGGGGTGTCGCCCGGCCAGACGAACCAGCCGCCGATCGGGCCCCGCACCTCGAGCGTGTCGCCGGGCTCGACGACCTCGTGGAGGTAGCCGGACACCTCCCCGCCGGGCAGCAGCTCGACCGTCAGCTCGATCACCCCGGGGTCGAGCGGGGCGGAGGCGACCGAGTACGACCGCGAGGCGGTGTAGCCGTCGGGCGCGGTGAGCCGGAGGATGAAGTGCTGGCCCGCCCTGTGGGGCGTGGGCTGCGACAGCACGAGCCGGAAGGTCAGCGCCCGGGCGGTCTCCCGGCGGATCTCGGCGACGGTCGCCTGTTGCCACGCGCCGGGTCGCACCGGGACGCCGGCCACGGGGTCAGTCACCCTGGTAGCGCTGTTCCCGCCAGGGGTCGCCCCGGTCGTGGTAGCCGTTCCGCTCCCAGAACCCGGGCGCGTCGTGCGCCATGAGCTGGAGGCCGGACACCCACTTGGCGCTCTTCCAGAAGTACAGGTGGGGCACGAGCAGCCGGGCCGGGCCGCCGTGCTCGGGATCGAGCGGCTCGCCCTCGTACTCCCACACGACCCAGGCCTTGCCCCCGGTGACGTCGGCCAGCGGGAGGTTGGTGGTGTAGCCGGTGTGGGAGCGGGCGAGCACGAACGCCGCGTCGGGCAGCGGCTCCGCGGCGGCGAGCAACGTGTCGACCGAGACGCCGGTGAAGTGCGTGCCGAACTTCGACCACGTGGTCACGCAGTGGATCGGGCCCGCGTACGACGACAGGGGAAGCGCACGGATCTCGTCCCACGTCCAGGTGACCTCGCGACCGACCAGCCCGTCGACGGTGAAGGTCCACGTCGCCAGATCGAGCCGGGGCGTGACCTCGACCGACAGCACGGGCCAGCTCTTCCCGGTGTCGTACTGCCCGGGTGGCAGGTCGGCCGCGTGCTCGCTCCGCCTCCGCCCGAAGAACCCTCTGGTCGGCTCGCCCATCGTCACCTTCCCGGCCTGCGCCTGCGCCGGGAACGCTAACGGCGCATCGGGGGTTCGGCGGCGGCGCACCCCACGCTGTTTCCCACCGGTTCACACCCTGCGGTAGCGGATCGGCGCCCGGCCCCTGCCCTCGTGGTTCGGATCGACGCCCAGGCGCACCACCCGGCCGGCCTCGACGAGCTCGTCGACGGCCTTGCGGACGGTCGCCGGGCTGCCTCCGATGGCGCCCATGACGTCCGCGAGGATGAACGGCTCGGCCCGGTCGAGCAGGTGCGCCTTGATCTGGTCGACCGTGACCGCCCGGGCGCGGGGCCGGGCCTCGCCGTTGCGCCGGTCGCTGCCGCCACGCGTCCGCCCCGGCCGTCCCTCGGGCACCTCGAACCCGGCGCTGCGGAGCACGTCGTCGGGGACACCCAGCTCGCGGAAGGCACCGGCGGGCACGCCCTCGCCCTCGGCCCACGCCCGCGCGTGGTCGATGAAGCCCTTCCGCAGCGGCTCCTCCTCGACCGTCGCCGCCCGCTCGAGCTCGGCGAGCGCCTTGAGCTTGGCGATCGGATCGTCGGCGGCCAGCACGGCCTGCGTGCGCCGCTGGATCTCGGCCGGATCGCGGAGCTTGCCGGGGTCGTCGAGGAACAGGAGGTACTGGCGGACGAAGTCTTCGGGGCTCGTGGCGTCAGGGAGCGTCGGCATCGCCCGCACGCTAGAAGGTGGCCGCGTGCGGGTCAGAACGGGCCGCCCCGGGTTTCAGGCCACGTGATCCTGGATGACCTGGACCGGGCGCCGGATGGTGGCATCCGGGCGGGTGCGCACGCTCCGGCTGCAGACGGGGCAGATGGTCGCCCCGTCGATCGACGTGCAGCTCGGACGCAGCCGCCAGCCGGAGGCGCCGCAGCGCTGGGTGGCGTCGGTGGCGTCGGTGCCGCCCCTGGCGCTCACGCCGGTGCCGGGGCGCC
>DASSGC010000602.1:0-3062 GCA_035693765.1 Acidimicrobiales bacterium | reverse complement strand
CCCTTACCCCGCCGGACTCCCACCTGCCAGAGGTCGTCGCAGACGCCGCCCGCCTGGTCGACAAGGCCGGGCTCACGACCCGAGGCGGGCGGCCGCCTCGACCTGTGCCCTAGCCCCGGCCTAGCCCAGGCCAGGAAGCTGGCCGTAGACCGCCTTCACCACATCCTCGGTCGACCTGAGGTCGTCGAGCACCTCGTCGGCGCCGGCACTTGCCAGCTCGCCCGCCGTGGTCTGTCCCGTGGCGACGCCGATCGCCCGTGCACCCGCACCGTGGGCACCTTCGACGTCCAGCGTCGTGTCACCGATCACGACCACCCTTTCGGGTGAGACGGTCACGTCGTACTTGGCGTTCGTGCGCTCGCTGGCGAGCCGGACCAGTTCGGAACGCACGCTGCCATCCGAGCCGTAACCGCCAACGTCGAAGTCGATGTCACAAGCCAGGTCGAACGCGCAGAGCTTCGTCTCGGCGATCGAGCGGATGTTTCCCGTCGCCACCGACTGCACGAGCTCGTCGCGGCGAAGCGCCGCGATCGCGTCATGCGCGCCAGGAAGCGAGCGTCCTACCTCACGCATCCTGCTCTGAAGGTCGTGGGCGGCCCAGCCAAGCGCCTCGTAGAAGGCGTCGAACTTCGTCTCGGCCACACCGTTGAGCGCCAAGGTGTCGACCAGGATGGCGTGCTCGGTCCGGCCGGTCATGTCCGCCAGCCTCTCCAGCGGCCGCCCGACAACGCGCTCGAAGGCCACCGCATAGATCTCGCGGCTCACTCTCGACACATCGACCAGCGTCCTGTCGATGTCCCACAGCACCAGTCCCTCTATCGGCATCGGCTACCGATCGGGTGCCGACGAGACCTCGGCTGCGCGCACATCGGCGAGGATGCCGTCAGCCCCTTCGCCACGGTGACGGAACACGACACCCGGATTCGCACGCTTCACCGGCTCCAGCAGCTCCCTCGTCATCGCCTTGGCAAGGTGACTGCCCCGCGATCCGACAACGACCGTCCTAGTGCCGTAGCCGCCAACGTTTGGGGGTCGCGTCCACCACCTGGGACTGGGCGTCGCGCAGAATCGGTTCGTTCGTCGGGCCGAGGAGGTGGCTGTGCGCGAAGGGGTGCGGGTCCGGGACCTGTCCGATGATGAGGGCAACCGGCTGTTGAGGATCGTGCGTCGGTCGTCGGGGTCGGTCGTGACATGGCGGCGAGCGCAGATGGTGTTGCTGTCGGCCCAGGGCATGGATGTCGCGCAGATCGCCGATGTGGCGTTCACCTCGCCGGATCGGGTGCGCGAAGTGATCCACAACTTCAACGATGACGGGTTCGACTCGCTTTACCCCCGCTACGCGGGTGGTCGTCCACCGACGTTCACGTTGCCCCAGCGCCGGCAGATCAAGAAGATCGCCCTGTCCCGTCCTGTCGACCATGACCTGCCGTTCTCGACGTGGAGCCTCACCAAGCTCGCCGAGTTCCTGGTCGCCGAGGGGGTGGTCGACGACATCAGCCACGAGGGCCTCCGCGTCCTGCTCCGCGAGGAGGGCGTGTCGTTTCAAGTGATCAAGACCTGGAAGCAGTCCAACGACCCGGACTTCGAGGCCAAGAAGAACCGGGTCCTGGAGCTCTACGACATCGCGGACGGCAAGATCGACCCCGGCGAGGGCGACCCGACGGTCGTGTTCTGCATGGACGAGTTCGGTCCGCTCAACTTGCTGCCGCGCCCCGGGCGCCAGTGGGCACCCGTGGCCACGAAGGCGACCAAGGGCCACGGCGGAGGGCCGCGCCGGCGGCGACGCCGGGCCACCTACAAGCGCCCGCACGGGGTGCGGCACCTGCTCGCCGCCTACGACCTGGGCCGCGACAAGATCTACGGGCACATCAAGACGACCAAGAACCGCACCAAGTTCCTGGAGTTCTGCCGCTACCTGCGCAGCCTCTACCCACCCGAGGTGCGCATCGCGATCGTGCTGGACAACTACAGCCCGCACCTATCCACGAAGAAGGACTCCCGGGTCGGGGACTGGGCCGCAGCGAACAACGTCGAGTTGGCCTACGTGCCGACCAACGCCTCCTGGCTCAACCGGATCGAGGCCCAGTTCCAGGCGCTGCGCTATTTCGCGCTCGATGGCACCGACCACCAGTCCCACGACGAACAGAACCGCATGATCCGCCGCTACATCGCCTGGCGAAACCGCAACGCCCACGACCGAGCACTTCGTGAACTTGTGAAGCGCGCAAACGTTGCCTGACGCGGCACTAGGCACCTAACACATCCTTCCACGCGTCGAGCGCCCTGAAGCGAAACCGGCGACATCGCATGTCACGTGGCGAGCAACCGCTCGGTCGGCTCGATCCCCTCGGCCGCCGGCCCGGCCCAGCACGCGAGCCCGAGCCCGGGCTACGACCGCCACATCGAGCCACCCGCCCCGACCGCGGCATCGGCATCTGGCCCGGCCCGACGCCGCGAGCGCAGCCGGCGGAACACGCCGCGCCGGCTCTCGCCGGGTCCGCCGCGGAACCTTGCCGACTCGCACGAGGCCGCGTCGCGCGCGGCCCTACGATGCGCGGGATGCCGCGCTACTGCTCGCGATGTGGCGGGCGCCTACCCGCCGCGCCACCAACGGTCTGTGAGGCGTGCGGGTACTCGGTGTTCGTCGACGCGAAACCCGGAGCCGGCGCCGTCGTCATCAACCACGAAGGCCGGTTCCTGGCCTTGCGGCGGGCACAAAGCCCCGGGACCGGGGACTGGGGCGTGCCTGGCGGGTTCTGCGACGGCGAGCACCCCCGCATCGCCGCCCGCCGCGAGATCACCGAGGAGACCGGCCTCCGGGTGTGCCTCGGTGACCTCATCGGCGTCTACACCGACAGGTACCTGTCCCAGGGCGAGGATTTCCCCACCCTGCACGTTTACTACCTGGCCGTCGTCGAGCCGACCTCCCGGCTGCGGCTGGCCCCCGACGAGGTCATCGACGCCCGATGGGTCCCCTTCGAGCAACCCCCCGGGCGGTGGGCCTTCTCCCACCTGCCAGAGGTCGTCGCAGACGCCGCCCGCCTGGTCGACAAGGCCGGGCT
>DASSGC010000601.1:0-11736 GCA_035693765.1 Acidimicrobiales bacterium | reverse complement strand
GGCGCCGCCCCCCGGCGGTCCGCCGCCCCCGGGCGGTGCGCCGTCCGGTGGCGGCCCGACGTCGTCGTCGGGCAAGCCGATCCCGCCGCCCCCCGGACCGCCCACCTCGCATTCCGGCAAGCCCATCCCGCCCCCGCCCGGCCTCGGTGGCCGCGGCCCCGCCCCGTCGCGCGGCGGCCGTCCCGGCGGCGCGCCCGCCGGCCGCGGCCGTCCCAGCGGTCCCCCCGGCGGTGGCGGCGGTGGCGCCGGTCGCCCCTTCGGCGCTGGCGCCGGCGGTGGCGGCGGTGGCCGTCCCGGCGGCGGCTTCGGCGGTGGTCCCGGCGGCGGCCCGAGCGGCGGCCCCGGTGGCGGCCGTCCCGGCGGCGGCCCGCGCGGCGGCCAGCGGCCCCCGCGCCGGCGTGGTCGTCGCCGTCGCAGCCGTGAGGAGCTGCAGCCGATGGAGGCGCCCTCCTACACGCCGGCCTCCGCGCCGGTCCCGGAGGGCACCATCGTCGTCGAGCGGGCCTCCACACCCCAGGATCTCGGCCCCAAGCTGAACCGCACGGCGGCCGACGTCGTCCGGTTCCTCATGCAGCAGGGCGAGATGGTCACGGCGACCCAGTCGTTGACCGACGACATGATCGAGCTGTTCGCCGCCGAGATCGGGGCGGAGATCCGCCTCGTCGATCCCGGCGAGGAGCAGGAGGTCGAGCTGCAGCGCCAGCTCGGCTTCGACGAGCTGTTCGAGGCGTCGGGGGACGGGGCCGAGCCTCGCCCGCCGGTCATCACCGTCATGGGCCACGTCGACCACGGCAAGACGAAGCTGCTCGACCGCATCCGCAACGCGAACGTGGTCGAGGGCGAGGCCGGTGGCATCACCCAGCACATCGGTGCCTACCAGGCGGTCAAGAACGACCGGCAGATCACCTTCATCGACACGCCGGGCCACGAGGCGTTCACCGCCATGCGTGCCCGGGGCGCCCAGGCCACCGACATCGTCATCCTGGTGGTGGCGGCCGACGACGGCGTGATGCCGCAGACGGTCGAGGCACTCAACCACGCCAAGGCTGCCGGGGTGCCGATCGTGGTGGCCATCAACAAGGTCGACCGCGAGCAGGCCAACATCGACCGGGTCAAGCAGCAGCTCTCCGACCAGGGGCTCATCCCGAGCGACTGGGGCGGCGACGTCGAGATGGTGCCCGTGTCGGCCCTGCAGGGGCTGGGCATCGACGAGCTGCTCGAGACGCTGCTGCTGGTGGCCGACGTCCAGGACCCGCCGCTGGAGGCCAGCCCGGACGGGCGCGCCGCCGGCGTGGTGCTGGAGGCCAACCTCGACGTCGGTCGGGGCCCGGTCGCCTCGGTCCTGGTGCAGCGGGGCACGCTGCGGGTCGGTGACCCGCTCGTGGCCGGCGCCGCCTGGGGCCGTGTCCGGGCGCTCATCAACGACCGGGGCGAGAACGTGCGTGAGGCCGGGCCGTCGACGCCCGTCCAGGTGCTCGGCCTCAGCGAGGTCGCCGATGCCGGTGACCAGTTCGTGGTCGCCCCCGACGAGAAGCTGGCCCGGTCGGCCGCCGAGACCCGCGAGCACTGGCACCGGGTCGCGAGCCTGGGCCGCGAGGCGGCGGTCACCAGCGGTGGCGCCAAGCTCGAGGACATCTTCGAGCAGATCCAGCAGGGCGAGGTCGCCACGCTCAACCTCGTGCTCAAGGCCGACGTGACGGGCTCGCTCGAGGCCCTGACCGAGGCGCTCCGCAAGCTGGAGCGCGATGACGTGAAGCTGTCGTTCGTGCAGCGGGGCGTCGGTGGCATCACCCGCAGCGACGTCCAGCTCGCGGCGGCGTCCAACGCCACCATCATCGGCTTCAACGTGCGGCCCGACCGCAGCTCGCGTGAGGTGGCGCTGGCCGAGGACGTGGAGATCCGCACCTACGAGATCATCTACCAGGTGCTCGAGGACATCGAGAACGCCCTCCTGGGCCTTCTCCAGCCCGAGTACGAGGAGGTGGTCACCGGCGAGGCCGAGGTGCGCGAGATCTTCTCGGTGCCCCGCGTCGGCAAGGTGGCCGGCTGCTACGTCACGAACGGCGTCATCACCCGCAACTCGAAGGTGCGGTTCCTGCGGGACGGCACGGTCATCTGGAAGGGCACCGTCCAGTCGCTCCGGCGCTTCAAGGACGACGTCCGCGAGGTGCAGACCGGCTTCGAGTGCGGTATCGGCCTGTCCGACTTCCAGGACCTCAAGCAGGGCGACATCATCGAGACCTACGAGGATCGGGAGATTCCCCGTACCTGATGGACCGCGTGGAGCGGGCGTCGGCCGGCGCTCGCTCTACCCTGGGTCCTGTGTACGCGGCGGCTCTTCGGATCGAGCTGTACCTCCGGGAGTGCCGGTCGCTGAAGGCCAAGCGGGCGGTGATCCGGCCGATCATCGAGGGGCTGTACAAGCGGCACCGGGTGTCGGTGGCCGAGGTCGCCCAGCACGACGCCTGGCACCTGACGACCATCGGGGTGGCCGTCGTGGCGTCGTCGCACCTGCACCTGGGCGAGATGCTCGACCACGTGGAGCGGTTCGTGTGGTCGTTTCCCGAGGTCGAGGTCCTACGGATCGACCGCCTGTGGGTCGAGGAGGAGGAGACGACATGACCAAGCGCTCATCGGGAACCGCCCGGGACTATCCGCGCACCGCTCGGCTCAACCACCTCGTGCAGGAGATCGTGGCCGAGGAGGTCGAGCGTCTCGACGACGAGCGGCTCGGCTTCTTCACGGTGGTCGGGGTCGAGGTCGAGCCCGACATGCGGCGGGCGGTGGTGTGGTACACCCGGCTGTCCGACGCCGACGACGACACGGAGCTGGCCGAGGCGCTGGCCGAGAACCGGGCCCGCATCCAGGCGGCGATCGGGCGCCAGGCGCGGCTCAAGCGGACGCCGGAGCTGGTGTTCCGGCCCGACGAGCTGATCAGCCAGGCCCAGCGGGTGGACGAGATACTCCGCGACATCGGCGGCGGGCCGCCCGTCCCCGGGGAGGTCTGAGTGGGTCGTCGGGGCGGGGCCACGGCCGGTCCCGACGGGGTGGCCGTGGTCGACAAGCCGGCGGGGTGGACGTCGCACGATGTGGTGGCCAAGGCGCGCGGCCTGCTCGGCACCCGCCGGGTGGGGCACGCCGGCACCCTCGACCCCGACGCCACCGGCGTGCTCGTGCTCGGCGTCGGTCGGGCCACCCGCCTGCTGGCGTACCTGTCGGGTCTGGGCAAGCGCTACGTGGGCGAGGTGGTGCTGGGCACGGCGACCACGACCCTCGACGCGGCCGGCGAGGTGACCGGCGAATGGGACATGGCGGACGTGGGGGTCGACGAGGTGCGGGCGGCGGCGGCCGGCCTGACGGGCGACATCGCCCAGGTGCCGCCGATGGTCTCGGCCAAGAAGGTGGCGGGGCGGCGGCTGCACGAGCTGGCCCGGCAGGGCGTGGAGGTCGAGCGAGCGGCCGTGCCGGTGCGGGTCGACCGGTTCGTGGTCGGCGAGGCGGTGGCGCCGGGCGTCTTCCCGATCGACGTCACCTGCTCGTCGGGGACCTACATCCGGTCGCTGGCCGCCGACCTGGGGACGGCGCTCGGCGGCGGCGCGCACCTGCGGGCGCTGCGGCGACTGGCGGTCGGTCCGTTCGTGGTCGAGGAGGCGGTGGCGCTGGAGGCGCTGTCGCCGGATGTCCTGTTGCCGCCGGCCGCGGCCATGCGCGGCCGCGACCGGGTGACGGTGGGGGACGACGTGGCGGTCCTCGTGGGCCACGGCCGGGTGCTGGAGGCCGCGGTGCTGGGCGTGGCCGGCGAGGGACCGTGGGCGGTGCTCGACGCCGCGGGCCGCCTGCTGGCGGTGTACGAGCCCCACCGGGGCACGACGGTCAAGCCGGGCGTGGTCCTCGCCCCGGCCTGACCGCGTTCCGGTGATGGGACCGGGATCTGACGGGTAATCAGGTCTAGTGTCGGGGGGGTGGACGACGGGACCATCGACCTGTTCGCGCCGGCCCGCCTGGGTCCGGTCACGCTGCGCAACCGCATCGTCAAGGCGGCCACGTTCGAGGGCCTGACCCGCGAGCACGTGGTCAACGACCGGTTGATCGAGTTCCACCGGGCGGTGGCGGCCGGGGGCGTGGGCATGACCACGCTCGCGTACTGCGCGGTGTCGCCCGAGGGGTGCGGCACACCCAACGAGCTGGTGCTCACGCCCGAGGTCGTGTCCGGGCTGGCGCGGCTGGCCGACGCCGTGCACGCCGAGGGCGCCGCGGTGTCGGCCCAGCTCGGCCACGCCGGGGCGGTGGCCGCGGGCACCGGCATCAAGGCGGTGTCACCGTCCCCGGTGTTCAGCCCGCTCGCCATGCGCCGCACGCGGGGTGCGACGCGCGACGACATCGCCCGCATCACCGGCGAGTTCGCCGCCGGGGCCGGGCTCGTGGCCGACGCCGGGTTCGACGCCGTCGAGATCCACCTCGGCCACGGCTACCTGCCGAGCGAGTTCCTCAGCCCCCGCCTCAACCGCCGGACCGACGAGTGGGGCGGCTCGCTGGAGAACCGGGCCCGGTTCCCCCGGGCCATCGTCACCGCCGTGCGCGAAGCGGTCGGCGACCGGGTGGCCGTGCTGGCCAAGCTCAACATGGCCGACGGCGTGCGGGGCGGCCTGTGGCTCGACGACAGCGTCGCCGTGGCCCGCCTGCTGGAGGACGACGGTGGCCTCGACGCCATCGAGCTCACCGCCGGCAGCTCGCTGCAGAACCCCATGTACCTGTTCCGCGGCGAGGCCCCGGTGGCCGAGATGGCCCGGGCCATGCCCAAGGTCATCCGCCCCGCGTTCCGCCGGTTCGGGACGCGCTTCCTCCACGACTACCCCTTCGCGGAGGCCTACCTGCTGCCCTACGCCCGCCAGTTCCGGGCGGCGCTGAAGATGCCGCTGGTGCTGCTCGGCGGCATCAACCGCCTCGACACGGCCCGGGCCGGGCTGGCCGAGGGGTTCGACTTCGTGGCCATGGGCCGGGCGTTGCTGCGCGAGCCGGACCTGGTCAACCGGTGGCAGGCGGGCGACACCCGCGAGTCGCTCTGCGTCCACTGCAACAAGTGCATGGCCACGATCTACCGGGGTACGCGGTGCGTGCTCGTCGAAGGTCCGCCCACGGATAGGTAGGGTCATCTGCGCTTCTCTCTCCTGGAGGCGCACCATGGAGATCGCCGACTCGCTGGTCGACCTGATCGGCGACACGCCGCTGCTGCGGCTGAACCGTGTGACCGAGGGCCTCACCTGCACGGTGGCGGCCAAGCTGGAGATGCTCAACCCCGGCGGCAGCGTCAAGGACCGCCCGGCCCTCGCCATGATCACGCAGGCCGAGCGCGACGGGCTGCTGGGCCCGGGCGGCACGATCGTCGAGCCGACGTCGGGCAACACGGGCGTCGGCCTCGCCATCGTGGCCGCCCAGCGGGGCTACGACTGCATCTTCGTGGTGACCGACAAGGTCGCCCCCGAGAAGATCCGCCTGCTGGAGGCCTACGGCGCCCGGGTCGTGGTGTGCCCGGTCGCGGTGGAGCCCGGCGATCCCCGGTCGTACTACTCGGTGGCCGAGCGGCTGGTGTCCGAGACGCCGGGCGCCTTCCGCCCCAACCAGTACGGCAACGAGTGGAACCCCCGGGCGCACGAGCAGTCGACCGGCCCGGAGATCTGGCGCCAGACCGACGGGCGCATCACCCACTTCGTCGCCGGCGTCGGCACCGGGGGCACGATCACCGGCGTCGGCCGCCACCTCAAGGCGCGCGACCCCGAGGTGCAGATCGTGGGGGCCGACCCGGCGGGCTCGGTCTACTCGGGCGGCTCGGGCCGCCCCTACCTGGTGGAGGGCATCGGCGAGGACTTCTGGCCCACGACCTACGACCCCGCCGTCGTCGACCGGGTGGTGGCGGTGAGCGACGAGGACAGCTTCCTCATGGCCCGCCGGGTCACCTGTGAGGAAGGGCTGCTGATCGGCGGGTCGGGCGGCACGGCCGTGGCCGCGGCGCTGGCGGTCGGCCGCGAGCTCGGCCCGGACGACCTGGTGGTCGTGCTGATCCCCGACTCGGGGCGGGGCTACCTGTCGCGGGTGTTCGACGACGAGTGGATGGCCGGCTTCGGGTTCCTGCGGGGCGAGCGCCACACCGTGGCCGACATCCTCGAGGACCGGGGTCGCGCGGTCCCGCCGCTCGTCTACGTGCACCCCGAGGACACCGTGCACCGGGCGGTCAACGTCATGCGGGCGTACGGGCTGTCGCAGCTCCCGGTGGCCAAGGGCGAGATGCCCCTCGCCGCGGCCGAGATCCTGGGCGCGGTGGACGAGCTGGCGCTGATGGACCAGGCCTTCCGTCGCCCCGAGGTGCTGGAGGAGCCGGTGGAGAAGGTGATGGGGGAGCGGCTCCCGACCATCGGCATCGGCCAACCGATCGCCCTGGCCGTCGAGCTGCTGGACCGGGCTCCGGCCCTGGTCGTGCTGGCCGGTGGCCGCCCCCGGGCGGTGCTGAGCCGGACCGACGTGCTGGAGCACCTGTCGGCGGCGTCATCGTGAGCGCGGCGTCGTCGTGAGCGCGGCACCATGAGTGACCTATGACCAGCGAGACCGCAGGCACGCCTCCCGGCCGGGCCGACGACCGGGGCTTCGAGACCCGGGCCATCCACGCCGGCCAGGACCCCGACCCGGTGACCGGCGCGGTGGTGCCGCCGATCACGCTGTCGACCACGTTCGCCCAGCAGTCCGTGGCCCGCCACCGGGGCTGGGAGTACGGCCGCAGCGGCAACCCGACCCGCGACGCGCTGGAGGCGTGCCTGGCCTCGTTGGAGGGCGCGTCCTACGGGTTCGCGTTCGCGTCGGGCCTCGCCGCGCAGGACGCCGTGCTGCGCCAGCTCCGCCCGGGCGCCGCCATCGTGCTCGGCGGCGACGCCTACGGCGGCACGTTCCGGCTCATCGACCGCGTGTACGGGGCGAGCGGCCACCCGTGGACCGCCCTCGACCTCGCCGACCCGGCCGCGCTCGCCCGCGACTGGCCGGAGGGGACGGCGCTGGTGTGGGCGGAGACGCCGACCAACCCGGCCCTGGGACTGGTCGACATCCCCGCGGTGGCGCAGGTGGCGCACGACCGGGAGGCGCTGCTCGTGGTGGACAACACCTTCGCCACGCCCTACCTGCAGCAGCCGCTGGCGCTCGGGGCCGACGTCGTGGTCCACAGCTCGACGAAGTACCTGGGAGGTCACTCCGACGTCGTGGGCGGCTTCGTGGGGGTGAACGACGGCGACCTGGGCGCCGGGCTGCGGTTCACCCAGAACGCCGTGGGCGCCGTGCCGTCCCCCATCGACTGCTACCTGGTGCAGCGGGGGGTCAAGACCTTGGCGGTGCGCATGGACCGCCACTGCGACAACGCGGCCGCCGTCGTCGACGCGCTGGTCGGCCACCCGGCCGTCGACGCCGTGCTGTGGCCCGGCCTGCCCGGCCACCCGGGCCACGACGTGGCCAAGCGGCAGATGCGCGACTTCGGGGGCATGGTGTCGCTCGTCGTGCGGGGCGGCGAGGAGGCAGCGGTGGCGCTGGCCGAGCGCACGCGGTTGTTCACGCTCGCCGAGTCGCTGGGCGCGGTGGAGTCGCTGATCGAACACCCGGCCCGCATGACCCACGCGTCGGCGGCGGGGTCGCCCCTCGCGGTGGACCCGGGGCTGGTGCGGCTGTCGGTCGGCATCGAGACGGCCGCCGACCTGGTGGCCGACCTCCGCCAGGCCCTCGACGGCCTGGCCTGATGAGAGGCCGAGCGGACAGGGCGCTCGCCACGGCCTACGCGTGGCGATCTGGCAGGGAAGCACCGGCTCGACGGCTCGGCCGACCGGGAGTGCAGCACGGTGACCGGCAGTGATGTGACCTGTCCGCGCACTCGCTGAGCGCATGCGCGGCGAGATCACGACGGCCGCCGCGCCCCCGCAGCGCCGGAACCCCGCACCGGACCGCGCCCGGCGACCGATACGCTGCCGCCCCGATGGAGGTGCTGCGCGACCTGTCCGCCTGCCCGAACCCCCCTGCGGGCACGGCGGTCACGATCGGCGCCTACGACGGTGTCCACCTGGGGCACCGGGCGGTGATCGCCGAGGTGCGCCGGCGGGCCGCGGCGCGGGGTCTGGCGACCGCGGTCGTGACGTTCGACCGCCATCCGGCCTCGGTGGTGCGCCCGGAGTCGGCGCCCCGGTTGCTGACCGACCTCGACCAGAAGCTCGAGCTGCTGGCGGGCACCGGCGTGGACTACTGCCTGGTCCTCACCTTCGACGAGCCCCGCAGCCAGGAGCCGGCCGAAGACTTCGTGCGTGAGGTGCTGGCCGGGTGCCTGGGGGCGCGCGAGGTGGTGGTGGGCGAGGACTTCCACTTCGGCCACAAGCGTGCGGGCAACGTGGCTCTGCTGCGGGAGATGGGCGCCGAGCTGGGCTTCGTGGTCGACGGCGTCGACCTGGTCGACGGGTCGGGCCATCCCGCGGCCGGCGACCTGCCCGTGTCGTCGACCCGCATCCGCCACGCCCTCGGCGAGGGCGACCTGACGCTCGCCAACGCGCTGCTGGGCCGCCCCCACGAGGTCCGCGGCCTGGTCTCCCACGGCGACAAGCGGGGCCGGGAGCTGGGGTTCCCCACGGCCAACGTGTCGGTGCCCGGCGACATCCTGCTGCCCGCCGACGGCATCTACGCCGGCTGGTTCGAGCGGGCCGGCGGGAGCGTGCTCCCCGCGGCGATCTCGCTGGGGCGCCGCCCCACGTTCTACGTCGAGGCCCATGCCAGCCTGCTGGAGGCGCACGTGCTCGACTTCGACGGCGATCTCTACGACGAGTGGGTGAAGGTCCGGTTCGTCGAGCGGCTCCGGGGCGAGGTGCGCTTCGAGTCGGTCGAGGACCTGGTCGACCAGATGGGCCGCGACTGCGACCAGGCCCGGGCGATCCTGGCGACTGCCTGACCGGCCGGCCGGGCGCTTATCCTGTAAGGCAGTTCCGCTGCCACCGGGCGCGGCGGACCCGAGCAGAGGCAGATGGTGGCGAGGGACGACGATCCCATCGGCGACGCCGACCACGGGGACGAGCGCGACGAGGCCGGCGCGCGGGCGGCCGAGGCCGTCGCGGCCGCGGCCGGCGAGGCGCCGGGCCTGGCCCAGGTGATCCCCATCGGCGGCGATGCCGAGGTCCCGCACGGCCCGCCGGCCCGGCTGTTCGACGCCTCGCTGATCGGGGTGCCCGCCGACCCGATCATCGGGCCGGAGGGCGACGCCCCCGAGACCCCGCAGCTCGTCGCCGTCCCCCGCCTGGCCCGCCACGAGATCGTGCTGGACGACGACCACCGCGTCGGGGTCGCCGTGTGCGGTCGGGGGCTGCCGGTGGTGCTCGTCCACGGCTTCACGGCGGAGGGCATCCTCTACGCCCAGACGCTGTCGCGGCTGGTGGCCATGGGCTTCAAGGTCGTCGCCGTCGACGTGGCGGGCCACGGCGCCACCCAGGGCCTCCCGACTGGCGGCGACGACCTCGCCTCCTACACCCGCCTGCTGGGCCGTGTCCTCGACGAGCTGGGCGTGCGCCGGGCGGTGTTCGCGGGCCACTCCATGGGCGGGCGGCTCGTCACCCAACTGGCCGCGGCCGAGCCCGACCGGGCCATCGCGGTGGTGCTCATCGACGCGGTGGTGGGCGCGTGCTGGGACCGGTTGATCGGCGTCTCGCGGTTCGTCCCGCCGGTCATGCTCGGCGTCGCCGCGCTGCTGGTGGCCGACACCCTGTCGACGCTGCCCTGGCTGCGGAACCCGGCGCAGGCGGCCAAGCTCGGGCGGCTGGTGGGCCCGACGCTGCTGGGCCACGCGCGGCGCCCGTGGCGCATGCTCGGCCCGGCCATCTCGATGATGCGGTCGAGCCCCAGCGGCGAGATGCTCGAGGCCCTGGCCGCGGCCAAGGTGCCGGTCGTCGTGATCCACGGCGACCGCGACATGCCCGTGCCGTACCAGACCGCGGTCGACGCGGCCCGGCGCTCGGGCGGCACGCTCGTGACCGTCAAGGGCGGGACCCACTCGTGGGTGCTCAAGGATCCCGAGACCCTCCCGGCGATCATCGCCGAGCTGTTGGACGGGCCGCTGGCCCGGGTGCGCGCCGCGGCGCTCGGCGCCGCCGGCCTGGCCACCGACGCGTCGTCGGACCAGGTGGAGGCCGCCTTCCTCGGCCCGCACGCCTGGGTCCGCCGGCTCACCCCGCCCATCGAGCTGCGGACGGGACCGCAGCACCACCACCAGGCCCGGTACCGCTGGACGGTCGAGCAGCCCGCTTGACACTTTTCGCCCATCCGCCTCGGGCGCTGGTAGCCTGCTCTGACGCTCCGAACCAGGCGCAGGACGCGCTGTGAAGTCGTCCTCGGCACTCCCAGCCGAGCCGGTTGCGGGGCAGGGTAAGCAGTCACCCGAACGATAGGAACCACGCGTGTCCGACCAGATCGACGCGGCAAAGCCGAACATCATCGCCGACAACAAGCTCCACGACTCCGACACCGGGTCGCCCGAGGTGCAGATCGCGCTGCTCACCGCACGCATCAACCACCTCAACGACCACCTGTCGAAGCACAAGAAGGACCATCACAGCCGGCGTGGCCTGCTGATGCTGGTCGGGCGTCGGCGGCGGTTGCTCGACTACGTCCGCTCCAACGACGTGGAGCGCTACCGGGCGATCATCGCCAAGAACGGGCTCCGCCGCTAGCAACGGAACGACACGCAGAGCGGCCCTCCGGGGCCGCTCTGTCGCATACTGGTGCCAGACACCAGACCAACAATCGAATCCCGGCAGCGCGAAGGTCAGCTGCCAGTCGCCTCCCTCCACGGTCCGTGGGTGGCTGCCGACTGGGAACTGGCCCCGCTGCCCGATCCGGCGGAGGAACCGCCGGGAAGGAGAGCAACGATGGCTGATCCCATCGTCGTGTCGACGCCGGTCTCCGGCACCGACGCCACCATCAGCTTCCAGACCGGGAAGCTGGCCCGACAGAGCCAGGGCGCGGTCGTGGCCCGCCTCGGCAAGACCGAGGTGCTGGTCACCGCCAACGGCGCGCGCAGCATCCGCGAGGGCATCGATTTCTTCCCCCTCACCATCGACGTCGAGGAGCGGATGTACGCCGCCGGGCGCATCCCCGGCAGCTTCTTCCGGCGGGAGGGCCGGCCGACCGACCTGGCCATCCTGACCTGCCGCCTCATCGACCGGCCGCTGCGGCCGAGCTTCGCCGAGGGCTACCGCAACGAGACCCAGGTCGTCGTCACCGTCACCGGCGTCGACGGCGCCAACCCCTACGACGTGCTCGCCATCAACGCCGCCTCGGCCGCGCTGATGGTGTCGGGCATCCCGTTCGAGGGACCCATCGGCGCCGTGCGCATCGCATGGTCGGCCGAGGGCGCCTGGGTGCCGCACCCCACCTACGAGCAGAGCGAGGACTCGACCTTCGAGCTGGTCGTCGCCGGCCGCGAGAACGCCGAGGGCGACATCGCCATCATGATGGTCGAGGCCGGGGGCACCGAGGGTGCCTGGCAGCTCTACCAGGACGGCACCCCGTACGTGACCGAGGAGGTCATCGCCGGGGGCCTCGAGGCCGCCAAGACCTGGATCCGCGAGTCGATCGAGGTCCAGCGCGAGCTGGCCGCGGCCGCCGAGGCGGCCGGCATGATCACCCCGCTCGAGTGGGAGCCGCAGGTCGACTACAGCGACGAGATCGCCGCTCGGG
>DASSGC010000600.1:0-2318 GCA_035693765.1 Acidimicrobiales bacterium | reverse complement strand
CGCCGCCCGCGATCCAGAACGGGATGCCGTCGGGCTGGAGCGGCAGCGGACGCACGATCGCACCGTCGACCTGGTAATACGCGCCGTCGAGGGTGGCCGATCCTGTCGCCCAGGCCTGGTTCATGATCTCGACGCCCTCGCGGAGCATCCGGATCCGGTCGCCGGCCCCCGGGAAGCCGTAGCCGTAGGCGCGCCACTCGTGCTCGTACCACCCGGCGCCGATGCCCATCTCCAGGCGGCCCTCGGAGACGATGTCGACCGTCGCAGCCACCTTGGCCAGGTGGGCCGGGTTGCGGTAGCCCATGCACGTGCACATCTGGCCGAGCCGGACGCGGCCCGTGACGCCCGCGAACGCGGCCATGAGCGTCCACGCCTCGTGGGTGGTCTCCTCGGTGGGCCGGGGCGTGGTGTGGAAGTGGTCGTAGACCCAGATGGAGGACCAGTCCTCGTACCCGTCGGCCCGCCTCGCCAGCCCGGCCATGACACCCCAGTGCTGCGCGGGGTCGATGCCGAGCAGGTCCTGGCGCCAGCCCTGGGGGATGAACAGTCCGAACTTCATGGAGGTCCTCTCGGTGTGCCGGGCCGGGGCGCCCGGCACCAGCCAACTCCGCCGTCGTCCCCGGCGCAACTCACCGCCCCGTATCGTTCCTCCGCGTGAGCTCAACCATCTGTGTCGTCGGGACCTCCTACGTCGGGCTGTCCGTCGCCGTGCTGCTCGCGGCCCGCCACGACGTGGTCGCCTACGACATCGACGAGCGCCGGCTCGAGCTGATCTCGCAGCGCACCAGCCCGATCGCCGACCCCGACATCGAGGAGCGGCTCGCCACCCACGACCTGCGCCTGTCCGTGACGTCCGACCGGCACGAGGCGTATGCCGGAGCCGAGATCGTCGTCGTCGCCACCCCCACGGACTACGACCCGCGCACCAACTACTTCGACACGAGCACCGTCGAGCAGGTCGCCGCCGACGTCCACGCGATCAACCCCGACGCCACGGTCGTCGTCAAGTCGACGGTCCCGGTCGGCTTCACGGCATCCCTGAACGCGCGCCTGGGCACCGACACCGTCATGTTCTCGCCCGAGTTCCTACGCGAAGGGCGGGCGCTGCACGACAACCTCCACCCGTCGCGCATCATCGTCGGTGACCGGGGTCCGCGCGGCCAGCGCTTCGCCGGGCTGCTCGCCGAGGCAGCCCTCGAGGACGACGTGCCCGTGCTGCTCACCGACAGCACCGAGGCCGAGGCGATCAAGCTCTTCGCCAACACCTACCTCGCGATGCGCGTGGCCTACTTCAACGAGCTCGACACGTATGCCGCGACGCACGGCCTCGACACCCGCCAGATCATCGAGGGCGTCGGCCTCGACCCGCGCATCGGCGCGCACTACAACAACCCGTCCTTCGGCTACGGCGGGTACTGCCTGCCGAAGGACACCAAGCAGCTCCTCGCGAACTACGCCGACGTGCCCCAGACGCTGATCAGCGCGATCGTCACCGCGAACACCACGCGCAAGGACTTCGTCGCGGCCGACATCGTGTCCCGCGGCCCGAAGGTCGTGGGCATCCACCGGCTCATCATGAAGGCGGGCTCCGACAACTTCCGCTCGAGCAGCGTGCAGGGCGTCATGAAGCGGGTCAAGGCCAAGGGGATCGAGGTCATCGTCTACGAGCCCGAGCTCGAGGACGACCGCTTCTACGGCTCCGAGGTCGTGCGCGACCTGGCCGAGCTCAAGCGCCGCAGCGACGTCATCGTGGCCAACCGGCTCGTCGACGAGCTGCAGGACGTGGCCGACAAGGTCTACACGCGCGACCTGTTCGGCAACGACTGAGACGGATGCCGGTCGCCCGTCCGGGGTTTCCGCCGACGCCGACGGGGGCATGATGACGACCATGGCCCTCCACCACCAGAACGACCCCGACCTCGTCCGCCGGCTCCTCATGGACCCGGGCGTCTGGGTCGTCGTCGGTCTCTCCACCAACCGCGCGCGAGCGGCGCACCGCATCTCCAAGTGGCTCCACGTCGAGCTCGGCAAGCCGATCATCCCCGTGCACCCCAAGGCCGAGACGGTCCACGGGGCCCGGGGCTACGCGTCGATCGCCGACATCCCCGACCAGGACATCAAGGTCGTGGACTGCTTCGTCAACTCCGATCACGTCGGCGCCGTGGTCGACGACGCCATCGCCCACAAGGACCGCCTGCAGATCGACGCGATCTGGATGCAGGAGGGGGTCGTCGACACGGCGGCGGCCGAGCGGGCCCGCGCGGCGGGCCTCGAGGTCGTCATGGACACCTGCCCCAAGCACCAGTGGCCCAAGGTGC
>DASSGC010000599.1:0-4357 GCA_035693765.1 Acidimicrobiales bacterium | reverse complement strand
CACCCACCGGCACAGCCGCATCACCCACCGGCGCACCACCCACCGGCACAGCCGGACACCCCGCGGGCACACCCCCACCACCCACCGGCACCGGCGCGTCTGGTCGCCCCACGTCCGCGCCGTCAGCCCGCACCCCACCCGCCGGCACCGGGGCTTCGTGCCGCCCCCCGCCCGCCCACCGGCGGCGGACCCTCGGCCACGCCACCGCGGCCGCCGCCGCGGCGCCCAGCCACGCGCCGCGGGTGCCGCTGGCCACGAGGGCGAGGCCGCAGGCGACCGCGGCCGCCGCCCCTGCCCGGCGCCAGCCGCGGGGCGCGGCGCGGTCGGCCGCCACCCCGGCCGCCACCGGCGCGAGCAGCACCGCGGCGGCGCCGAGGTAGGCGGGTTGGCCCAGCAACCCGCCGGCGCGGCCGCCCGCGAACTGCGTGCCGGCCGGGTCCCAGCCGGCGACGTCGGCCAGGGCGGCCACCCCGGTGATGCCGGCGGCCACGACGCACGCCCGGCCCAGGTGGCGGCGGGCGGCGGCCGGCAGGCCCGTCCCGGCCAGCAGGGCCAGCGCACACACGAGCCACCCGGCGAGCCCGAGGTGGCGGCGGGGGTGCCCGGCCACGGCGGTCAGCGGGTCGAGGGCCGTGATGGTGGCCACCACCAGCAGGGCGAGGAACCCGGCCCCCGCCAGCGCCAGCCACCGCGGCGGGCGCCACCGGGCCGCCGCGGCCGCCCCGCACGCCGCCACGCCCACCACGGCCCACCGGCCCGTGGTGAACGGCCGGAACCCCCAGGGGTCGACCGCCGCCGCCACCGCGACCACGAGACCGGCCGACCACCAGCCCGCGACCGGCACGCGGGCGCGGGACGGGAGGCCGGTCACGGCCGGTACACGCCTGAGACCCCGGATCCGTTCCCCATCCACCGGTGCCTACGTGCGGGGCGGCACACGCGACGAGGGAGCGCCCGCAGGCGCTCCCTCGTCCCCTTCCCGCACCGCGGTCGGGTCAGAGCTGCATCGACTTGGTCTCGAGGAACTCCTCGAAGCCGTACTGGCCGTACTCCCGGCCGTAGCCGCTGTTCTTGTAGCCGCCGAAGGGAGCGCTGGCGTTGAAGGCCCCGCCGTTCACCTCGATCTGCCCGGTGCGGATGCGGCGGGCGAAGGCCTTGGCCCGAGCGGCATCGGCGCTCCACACGCCGCCCGACAGGCCGTAGTCCGAGTCGTTGGCGATCCTGGCGGCGTCGTCCTCGTCCTGGTAGGCGATGATCGACAGGACCGGCCCGAAGATCTCCTCCTGGGCGATGGTCATGTCGTTGCGCACCTCGGAGAACACGGTCGGCTGCACGAAGTAGCCGGTCTCCAGGCCCTCGGGCCGCTCGGGGCCACCGACGACGAGCTTGGCGCCCTCGTCGATGCCCTTCCGGATGTAGCCCGTGACCCGCTCGACCTGGGCCTGGCTGGCCAGCGGGCCGAGCATGGCGCCGTCGGCGAACGGGTCCTTGGGCTGGAACTTCGTCTCCACCTCGTCGGCGGCGATGCGCTCGGCCTCGGCCATCCGATCGGCCGGCACCAGCATGCGGGTGAGGGCGGTGCAGGTCTGGCCCGAGTTGAGGTACGCCTTGCCCACGCCGTCGCGCACGGCGGCCTCGAAGCCGGCGTCGTCGAGATCGTCGAGCAGGACGTTGGCCGACTTGCCGCCCAGCTCGAGCGCCACCCGCTTGAGGGTCCTGGCCGCCACCTCGGCGACCCGCTTGCCCGCCCGCGTCGATCCGGTGAACGACACCATGTCGATGCCCGGGTGGGCGGCGATGGCCTCGCCGACCTCGGGCCCGGTGCCGGTGACGAGGTTGAACACGCCGGCGGGCAGTCCGGCGTCGTGCATGACCTCGGCCAGGATGAGGGCGTCGAGCGGGGCGACCTCCGACGGCTTCAGCACCACCGTGCACCCCGCCGCCAGCGCGTAGGCGACCTTGGCGGCGATCTGGTGGAGCGGGTAGTTCCACGGGGTGATGGCCCCGACGACGCCAACGGGCTCCTTGACCACGAGGCTGTTGCCGAGGGCCTGCTCGTACTCGTAGCTCTCTGCGAGCTGGGCGGCAGTGTTGAACGAGTTGATCGGCAGGCCGGCCTGGATCATGAGGCTGAGCCACTTGGGCATGCCCGCCTCGCGGGTGACCACGGTGGCGATCTCGTCCATGCGGCCCGCCAGGCCCTCGCCGATGCGGCTGCAGAACTTCGCCCGCTCCTCCGGCGTGGTCTGCGACCAGGTCTCGAACGCGGCGCGGGCCGCCTGCACGGCCTTGTCGACGTCGGCCGCGGTCCCCTCGGGGATCCGGGCGATGACCTCGCCGTTCGTCGAGTCGTGGACGTCGATCGTGCCCGACCCGGAGGACGGCACCCAGGCTCCGTCGATGTAGATCTTGTCGTACGTCGTCACGTTCGTCGTCACGTTCGTCGTCACGGTCGTCCCCTCGGTCGGCGTTCTCCCTGACGTTAGACCCCATCCTGACCCGCCGGTCAAGGCTTGCCGCTACGGTCTTGCCCATGGATCAAGCCACCGTGCGTGTGGACGCACGACCCGATGCGGTGTGGGACATGCTGGCGGACGTGACGCGCATGGGCGAGTGGAGCCCGGAGTGCTACTCGTGCCGCTGGTTCGGCCGGGAGCGGCGGCCCGTGGCGGGCGCGAAGTTCGTCGGCTTCAACAAGCGGGGCTGGGCCCGGTGGGTCACCACCAACGTGGTGGAGGAGGCCGAGCGGGGCCGCTCGTTCGTGTTCCGCACCCGGGAGACCGGCGTGCGCTGGGGCTACACGTTCGCCCCCGACGGCGACGGGACGACCGTGACCGAGACCCGCGACCTGAGTCGCGCCCGCACCGGGCTCATCCGGGCGACCGGCATCTTCGTCGGCGGGATGGAGCACCACGCGGCGGAGTTGCGGGCCGGCATGCAGGCGACCCTCGACCGCCTCAAGGCCGCGGCCGAGTCAGCCCCCGCCTGACGCCCCGTCCTGCCCGTCCGGCGCCGCGCCGCCGAGGCGGTGGAGCGCCACGGCCGCGTACAGCCCGACCCCGGTCGCCATCGCGGCCTCGTCGAGCACCATGCGGTTGGAGTGGTTGGGCGCCGCCTCGGCCGCGCCCGCGCCGGGCGGCCGGGTGCCGAGGAAGGCCATGGCCCCGGGCACCTGCGCCAGGATGTACGAGAAGTCCTCGGCCCCCATCACCGGCGAGGGCATGGCCAGCGCCTTGGCCTCGCCGACCAGGCCGCGGGCCACGTCGAGCACGTCGGCCGCGGCGGCGTCGTCGTTGACCGTGACCGGGTAGCCGCCGTCGATGGTCACCTCGGCCACCATCTCGTGGGCGGCGGCGATGTTGGTGGCCAGCCGCCCGATGGCGGCCCGCGCGTCGTCGCGCACCCGGGGCGTGACCGCCCGCAGGGTGCCGTCGATCAGCGCCGACTCGGGGACGACGTTGGTGGTCGTGCCGGCGTGGATGCTGGCCACGGTGACGACCGCCGGCGTGAACACGTCGACCCGGCGGGTCACCCAGGTCTGGATCGCCTGCACGACCTCGCAAGCGACCGGGATCGGGTCGTTCGCGTGGTGGGGCATCGAGGCGTGCCCGCCGCGGCCGCGGACGGTCACGTGGAACACGTCGGCCGAGGCCAGCAGCGGCCCGCCCCGCGAGGCCACCATGTGGGTGGGGATCGACGGCGACTGGTGGATGGCGAACGCCCACGACACCGCCTCGCCTCCGTCCGTGGCGTCGAGCAGGCCCTCGCGCAGCGCGATCTCGGCGCCGCCCGGCCCCTCCTCCCCCGGCTGGAACAGCAACCGCACCCGCCCCGCCAGCTCACCCCGGCGGGCGGCCAGCAGGCGGGCGGCGCCGACCAGCATCGCGGTGTGGGCGTCGTGACCGCAGGCGTGCATCGCGCCGTCGACCTCGGAGGCGAAGTCGAGCCCCGTGTCCTCGGGCATCGGCAGGGCGTCCATGTCGGCCCGCAACAGCACGGTCGGCCCCGGCCGGCCGCCGTCGAGGTCGGCGACGATCGACGACTGGGCGCTGCCGGTCGTGACCGTCAGCGGCAGGCCGCCGAGCGCCTCCAGCACGCGGGCCTGCGTGCGCGGCAGGTCGAGCGCCAGCTCCGGCTGCCGGTGCAGGTCGCGGCGCAGGGCCACCACGTCGTCGAGCAGGGCGCCGGCCTGGGCCATGAGGCTGCCCGAGGGCGGGGAGACGGCGGTCATGGCCGGCAGTCTTCCAGGAACGCCCCAACCGGGTCGGCTCCGTCGCGCCGGGCGCGATCCTCCCGACCCGGTTCGCCGCGGTGCGCGACACCGTGACCGTCCCGCCGCGTCAGCGCGCCGGGACGG
>DASSGC010000598.1:0-8203 GCA_035693765.1 Acidimicrobiales bacterium | reverse complement strand
ACCGCCGCCCGCGAGGGCGGCAACGCCGCCCGCACCACCCGGAACGGCGCCAAGGCCACCGCCGGCACGGCCCGCCAGGCCGCGAAGCGCACCGCCCGCACCGCCGCCCGCGAGGGCGGCAACGCCGCCCGCACCACCCGGAACGGCGCCAAGGCCACCGCCGGCACGGCCCGCCAGGCCGCGAAGCGCACCGCCACCACGGCCAGGGGCTCGGCGGGCGCGCGCTGAGCCGAGGGCCGGCAGGGCGACGAAGCTCCGGAGGCAGCCACTCGGCACCGGCGGCGACGGGCCGGGACGCCGTCGCCGCTACTGCCGCTACTGCCCCGGCGCCGGCGCCTCGCAGGCCACGAGCGCCGCGTTCAGCGCCTCCTCCTCACCCCCCTCGAACAGGTCGGCCGGCGGGGTGTCCGGGTTGACGACGCCCTCCACGAGGATCTCCCGCATCCTGGCGGCACCGAGCGTGCCGACCTGGGCCTCGGCCCGGCAGCGCGCCACCGACGGGTCCACGCCGGACGCGATGTCGACGCTCGCGACGTAGTCGGCGAGGCGCTCGTCGGCGATGCACCCGTAGAACGCCTCCGTGTAGGTCCGCTCCTCCTCCTCGGTCAGCTCGCCGAGGCCGAACGAGGAGTACGGGTTGACACCCCCCACCCCCAGCTCGACGAATCGCTCGTGCCCCAGCGACCCGACCACGTCGCGGGCGATGCACCTGCTCTCGTCCTGGTCGAGCGCGCCCTCCAGGTTCTCGTAGACGCCGTCGTCGATGATCTCGATCACGCGGTCGCGGTCCAGCGGGGCACGATCGGCGGACGGCACGTCGCCGCCGCCGGCGGTCAGCGCCCGCCCGGCCACGAAGCCGCCGACCGCCACGAGGACCGCCGCCGCGCCGACGCCCACCCACGTCGCGGGCCCGGCCGCTCCGCCGCGGCGGCCGGGCGACGGGCCGGTCGGCGTTGCGCCGCCGGGCCATGTCCCCGGGCCGGTCATGCGCACCCTTCCCTGACGTTGCGGACCGCCTGCCGCTCGGGCTCGGTCAGCACCTCGTCGACGTCGTAGGTGTCGTGCACGTACAGCGCCACGAGGATCTTCCGCAGCCGCGCGGGCGAGAGCGCCTGCGCGTAGCCCTCGGCCACGCAGGTCCGCTGCTCCGTCGTCTTGGCGTCCGCCGGAGCCCACTGCTCGCCGAGGAGGGGGCCGAGGTGGCCGGCCTCGACGCACCCGAACGACGCGGACGCGAAGGCGCGCCGTTCGACGTCGGTCAGCTCGTCCAGGGGCCACGGGGCCTCCGGGGCACCGACCAGGCCGAGATCGCGCACGCGGTCCTCGCCGAGATCGACCATCATGCGGGCCGCCGTGCAGTCGGCCTCGGCGGCGGTGAGCAGGCCCTGGGCGCGGGTCTCCAGATCGGACGCGAGCGCGTCCTCCAGCCCGTCCCCGCCCGGCGCCGCCAGACCGGCCACCGCGCCGGCCCCGACGCCCAGGACGGCCACGCCGAGCAGGGCCGCGGCGACCCGGGCCGCCGGGCGCCGCGCCGGGCGGTCCGGGGGCGCCGCGGCGCCCGGTGCCCCGCCGTGCCAGTGATCGTGATCGTCGCCCCGACCTCCAGGATCGGGGCCCCACCCAGCGTCGTACCCGCTCATCTCTCCCCACAGGTCATGAGGCGTGACCGCCCCATGATGACCGCACCCGCCGCGGAAGATGCGGCGGCCGGCGCACGATGGCGGGGACCGGCCGCCGGGCGTGGGAGCATCCACCGGATGCCCTCCGCCCCCCCACCCCCGCTGGCCGAGCGCGCCGGCGAGCTCATCCGGGCGCTGGCCGGCCCCGGCGCCGTGGTCCGCCAGGACCAGCTCGCGGCCATCGAGGCGCTGGTCGTCGACCGGCGGCGGGCGCTGGTGGTGCAGCGCACGGGGTGGGGCAAGTCGGCCGTCTACTTCCTGGCGACCGCCCTGCTGCGGGAGCGGGGCGCGGGCCCGACCCTGGTGGTGTCGCCGCTGCTGGCCCTCATGCGCGACCAGATCGCGGCGGCGCGGCGGGCGGGCATCGTGGCCGAGACGGTGAACTCCGCCAACGTCGACGACTGGGCGGCGATCCACGACCGGGTGGTCGCGGGGGACGTCGACCTCCTGGTGGTGTCGCCGGAGCGGCTGAACTCGCCGGGCTTCCGCGACGAGGTGCTGCCCAAGATCACGGCCGAGATCGGGCTGCTGGTGGTGGACGAGGCGCACTGCATCTCCGACTGGGGCCACGACTTCAGGCCGGACTATCGGCGCATCCGCGACGTCCTCGCCGACCTGGGCGACGTGCCGGTGCTCGCCTGCACCGCCACCGCCAACGACCGGGTGGTGGCCGACGTGGCCGAGCAGCTCGGCACCGACCCCGTGGTCCAGCGGGGCGACCTCGACCGCGCCTCGCTGCACCTGGCGGTGGTCGAGCTGGGGCCGGCCGAGCGCCTGGCGTGGCTGGCGGCCCACCTGGACGACCTGCCGGGCTCGGGCATCGTGTACACGCTCACCGTGGCCGGAACCGAGCTGGTGGCCGACTGGCTGCGCAGGGCCGGGCACGCCGTGGCGGCCTACTCGGGTGCCACCGACCCGGACGCCCGTGAGCAGATCGAGCAGGCGCTGCGGGCCAACGAGCTGCGGGCCGTCGTGGCCACCTCCGCGCTCGGCATGGGGTTCGACAAGGGGGACGTCGGTTTCGTCGTCCACCTGGGGGCGCCGCCATCGCCCATCGCCTACTACCAGCAGGTCGGCCGAGCCGGGCGGGCGGTCGAGCGGGCCGAGGTCGCGCTGCTGCCCGGCGCCGAGGACCGGGCCATCTGGGACTGGTTCGACGCCACGGCCTTCCCGCCCGAGGGCCTCGTCCGCCGGGTGCTCGACACGCTCGACCGGTCCGGTGACGTCGTGCCCACGACGGCGCTCGAGCAGGCGGTCAACCTCGGGCGGGGTCGGCTGGAGGCGCTGCTCAAGGTGCTCGACGTCGACGGGGCGGTCGCCCGCGAGCGGGGCGGCTGGCGGGCCACGGGCCGGCCGTGGGAGTACGACCGTGCCCGCTACGCGCGGGTGGCCGCCACCCGGCGGGCCGAGCAGCAGGCGATGCTCGACTACGTCCGGACGGACGGCTGCCGGATGCGGTTCCTGCGCGAGCAGCTCGACGACCCGTTCGTCGGTCCCGCACCTGAGGGCGACTGCGGCCGCTGCGACAACTGCACGGGCACGCCCGGACGGCCCGTGCCCGCGGACGTGACCGCGGCCCGCGACCACCTCCGGGCGCAGGACCATCCGCTCGCCCCCCGCAAGCAGTGGCCCCGGGGCGTGGCCGTGGCCCGGGGCAACATCGCGCCGGGGCTGCGGCTCGCCGACGGGCGGGCGCTGGCCGCCGACGGCGACGGGGGCTGGTCGGGCCTCGTGGCCGAGGTGCTCGATTCCGGGGCGCCCGTGGACGACGAGCTGGTGGGCGGCGTGGCCGCGATGCTGAAGCGGTGGCCGTGGGCGGCCCGCCCCACCTGGATCACGTGGGTGCCGTCGCGGTCGCGTCCCGACCCGGTGCCCGAGCTGGCCCGCCGGCTGGGCGCGCTGGGCCGGCTGACCGTGGCCGACGCGGTGCGGCGGGTCGCGGCGGAGCGCCCGGCGCAGGCCGGCATGGGCAACTCGGCCCACCAGCTCGCCAACGTGTGGGACGCGTTCGCGGTCACCGCCCCCGCGGGCGGCTGGCCGCCGGGGCCGGTGCTGCTGCTGGACGACGAGTGGCGCTCGGGGTGGACGATGACCGTCGTCGGCGCCCGCCTGCGGGAGGCGGGCGCGGGCCCGGTGCTCCCGGCGGTGCTCCGCCGGCGCTGAGCGGGGCTCAGCCGCCGCCCCAGGTGGCGGCGCCCTCCGGGAAGCTGTCGCTCTGCGGCCGGACCACGCAGAACGGCAGGCCTGCCGGGTCGCGCATCACCCACCAGGTGCGGATCTGTGCCACGCGCTCGGCGCCGAGCGCCTCGAGGCGGGCGACCTCCGCGTCCACGTCGTCGGTCTCCACGTCGAGGTGGACGCGGGGTGGGCCGTCGCCCAGCCGCTGGACGAACACCTCGACCCAGCCGGCGTGCCCCACCCCGAGGTAGGTGCCGTCCTCGTCGGCCTCGACGCCGGTGCCGAGGGCCCCCGCCCAGAAGGTGGCCTCCCGGTCGTGGAGGTCGGCGGGGACGTCGATGGCGATGGCGGTGAGCCGGCTGCGGTGCATGGGCGCGACGCTACGGCGCCGGCCGGCGGCGGCGCCCCGGCTCGGGCGCCGGCGCGGGCGACGGCGCGGGCGCCGGCTCGGGCGACGGCGCGGTGGGCGGGGCACCGGCCGGGCCCGGCCCGGCGTGGTCGCCCAGGCCCAGGAGGGCGGTGCGGAGCAGGCGGGCCAGCTCGCGCTGCTGGCGTGGGGAGAGGGCCGACAGGATCTGCCGTTCGGTGGCCAGGTGATCGCCGATCACACGGTCGACGAGGTCGAGACCCTGCGGTGTGAGGCGCACGATGACCTTGCGGCGGTCGTCGGTGCGCGCCCGCTCGACGAGGCCCCGCTGCTCCAGGCGGTCGATGCGGTTGGTGATGGCGCCGGTGGTGACCATCGACTGCCGCACCAGGTCACCGGCGGTGAGCTCGTAGGGCTCGCCCGAGCGGCGCAGGGTCGCCAGCACGTCGTACATCCAGTTCTCGATGCCGAAGCGGGCGAAGTTCTCGGCCAGGCGCCGGTCGACCAGCCGGGACAGGCGGGACAGGCGGCCGATGACGGTCATGGGGAACACGTCGACATCGGGCCGGGTCGCTGCCCACTGGCCGGCGATCCGGTCGACCGCGTCGCGTTCCTCGGCGGGCACGCCGCGACCCTACCCCGAGGGAAGGTTGACGTTCATCATCTCAATACTAAGATACTGAACATGAAGGCATCTCGCGGCGGCGCGGCGACGGCAGGCGCCACTGTCCTGGCCCCGATCTCCTGGGGCACCAGCTACGTCACCATCACCGAGCTGCTGCCGGACGGACGGCCCCTGCTGGTGGCGGCGCTCCGGGTCGTGCCCGCCGGCCTCGTGCTCGTCGCCGCCGGGACGATCGCCTCCCGATGGCGCCCCCGCGGCGCCGACTGGTGGCGCACCGCGACGCTCGCCCTGTTCAACTTCGGCCTGTTCTTCCCGCTGCTGGTCGTGGCCGTCTACCGGCTCCCCGGCGGCGTGGCAGCCGCGGCCGGCGGCCTCCAACCCCTGCTCGTCGCCTCGCTGACGTGGCTGGTCGCCCGGCGCCGGCCCCTGCCGCTCGACCTCGCGGTCGGCGGCGTCGCCGCCATCGGCGTCGGCCTGGTCGTGATCCGGCCCGGCGCCGGCCTCGACCCGGTCGGCGTCCTGGCCGCCGTGGCCGCCAACGTCTCCTTCGCCACCGGCGTGGTGCTGACCCGGCGCTTCCCTGCCCCGACCCACCGGCTGGCCGCAACCGGCTGGCAACTGCTGATCGGGGGCGCGGTGCTCGTGCCGCTCGCCGCCGCGGTCGAGGGCGGGCTGCCGCCGCTGACCGCGCGCAACCTCGCCGGCGTCGCCTACCTCAGCCTCGCGGGCACGGCGCTGGCCTACCTGCTGTGGTTCAACGGCGTCCGTCGGCTGCCGGCGGCCGCACCGCCGCTGCTGGGCCTGGCCGCGCCGATCACCGGGGCCCTCGCCGGCTGGATCGCCCTCGGCCAATCGCTGTCGCCCGTGCAGCTCACCGGTTTCGTGGTCAGCCTGGGCGCCATCGCCTACGGCGCCACCCTCGGCGCCCGGGCCGCGGCTCCGGCGCCGGCGCCGTCCCGCACGCCGGCCACCCCCGCCGTGCACGTGCGGGCCAGGGTCGGCACCATGCCCGCGTGCCCACCCGCGCTCGCGCCCGCCGTCCCCGGCCAGGACCGCCGCCCGGCGTGAGCGCCCCGCCGCCCGCACGCGGCCCGGCGCTGCTCGCCGCCGCGCTCGGGCTGGGCCACGCGGCCGTCAGCGCGTACTGGCTGGCGGGCGGCACCGCGCTGCTCGACGGCATCGGCGGCGACATCGAGGAGTGGGCACGGGCGCGGTCGGGGACGGCGCTGGCCGGGCTGGCCGTGGTCGTCGCCCTCAAGCTGGTGGTCGCGCTGGCTGCGCCGGCGTACGCGGGGATGGGCGCCACGGGTCCGGCCCGGCCGCTCGTCACGCTCGCCCGCCGCCGCCCGGCCCGGGTGCTCGGCCGGATCGCGGCCGCCGTGCTGGTGCTCCAAGAGGCCGAGCGGACAGGGCGCTCGCCACGGCCCACGCGTGGGGATTTGGCGTGGAAGCACCAGCTCCACAGCTCGGCCGACCCGCAACGCAGCACGGTGACCCGCGCCGGCGTGACCTGTCCGCTCGAGTCCCAAGAGGCGAGCGGACAGGGCGCTCGCCACGGCCCACGCGTGGGGATTTGGCGTGGAAGCACCAGCTCCACAGCTCGGCCGACCGGCAACGCAGCACGGTGACACGCGCCGGCGTGACCAATCCGCTCGAGTCCTACGGGGGCGTGCTCACGGGCGTGGGCCTCGCCGTCCAGGCCGGGGTGATCGACGCCGCGCCCGGCGCCGACGGGCAGGCGCTGGCCTGGCACGCCTACCTGTGGGACCCGTGGTTCCTGGTGTGGGGCCTGGCGCTGGGCGCCACCCTGGTCCGCACGGCGGCCCCCACGGGGTGCTGACCGCGACCCGTCACGACGCCGGATCCGGCGCTTCGACCGGGGTGCCGCGCAGGTCCTGGAGCCCCACCACCCGCAGCAGGGCGAGCGCCTCGGCCTCCGGGGTGGCGGGCGCCGCCGAGTACACGATCAGGCGCTGGTCGACGTCGGGCAGGTGGAGCGCGTCGCAGTCGAGCACCAGCCGCCCGAGCTGCGGGTGGTGGACGGTCTTGCGGCTGGTCCGGCGCTTGGCCACCGGCCCCTCGGCCCACAGCCGGGCGAACCGCGGGCTGCCGGCCCGCAGCTCGTCGACCAGGCGCACCAGGCCGGGGTCGTCCGGGTAGCGGGCCGCCACGAGCCGCAGCGAGGCCACGCTCTCGACCGCGGTGCGCTCGTCCTCCTCGGGGTCGAGCGCCACCCACCCGCCGTCGCCGAGGAAGCGCTGCCAGGTGAGGTTGCGCCGGCCGGGCGGCCAGGCGGAGAAGTCCCCCAGCAGCGCCGTGGCCAGGGCGTTCCACGCCAGCACGTCGCCCTTGGCGTCGATCAGCACGGCCGGCAGGTCGGTGATGCGGTCGAGCAGGCGCAGGGTGCTGGCCTGGGGCGTGCTCACGATGTGGCCCGGCTGCGGCGGGGCCGACCCGGCCAGGTGGAACAGGTGGTCGCGCTCGTCGTCGGTGATCCGCAGGGCACGGGCCAGGGCCGTGAGCACCTGCTGGGACGGGGTGGCGCCCCGTCCCTGCTCCAGCCGGACCAGGTAGTCGACGGAGATGCCCGCCTGCGCCGCCACCTCCTCCCGGCGCAGCCCGGCAACCCGGCGCCGACGCCCCGCGGGGAGCCCGAGGTCGGCAGGCGAGAGCCGGGCCCGGTACGAGCGCAGGGCGGCAGCGAGCGCGGGGCGGTCCACGGGTCCCAGGATGCCAAGCGGCCGGCGGGTTTGCCTGGGACGGCGGGTCCCATGCTGCGCCGGTCCTGGCTGGGCCGCCGGGCCGGGCGCAGGATGCGCGGCATGACGAACGTGCTGATCACCGGGGCCAACAAGGGTCTCGGCCGCGAGACGGCCCGCCGGCTCGCGGCGGAGGGCTGGACCGTCCTGCTCGGCGCCCGCGACCCCGGGCGCGGCCGCGAGGCCGCCGGGACGCTGGCAGCGGGCGGGGGCGACGTCCGCCACGTGCCGCTCGACGTGACCGACGACGCGTCGGTGGCGGCCGCCGTCGCCCAGGTGGGCGAGACGACCGGCCACCTCGACGTCCTGATCAACAACGCGGGCCTCGTCGGCGCGCGGGTCGGGCCGCGGGAGACCGGACCGGCCGACTTCCTGGCCTGCTTCGGCGTCAACCTGCTCGGGCCCGTCCGGGTCACGCGTGCGTTCCTGCCGCTGCTGGCCCGAGCCGCGCTGCCGCGGGTGGTGATGGTGTCGAGCGGCATGGGATCGCTCGCCGTCACCACCGATCCCGAGCGGCTGGAGTCGGGGATCGTGAGCCTCGTGTACCCGTCGTCCAAGGCCGCGCTCAACATGGTCACCACCCAGTACGCCAAGG
>DASSGC010000597.1:0-9637 GCA_035693765.1 Acidimicrobiales bacterium | reverse complement strand
AGGCCATCGTCGCCGTTGGCCACGAGATCCTCATCGCCGCCTGGCGCGTCCTGTCCACCGGCCAGCCCTACCACGACCCCGGCCCCGACACCCTGCGCAACCTCAGCGCCGAACACGTCAAACGCCGCGCCCTCGCCCAACTCCGCGCCCTCGGCTACGAAGTCACCGTCCACGAACCAGCGGCGTGACCCACGTCGGAGCTCCGCCCCGACCCCTGACAACACGTCACCCGCCACGAGGGACATTTCTGGTCAGTCCTCGCCGGGACGGCGCTCGCCTTCCCGGTCGTCGCCGTCGCCGTCGTCGCCGCCGGCGTGACCCGGCGGATGGGTGCGGGCCAGCTCCTCGGGCGTCGGGTCGTGGGGCCGGCGGCCCTCGGGCGGCAGCAGGTCGGCGATGGCCGCCATGATGCGCCGGGTGTCGGCGCCCGGCGAGCGGAGTTTGAGGTCCACGGGCTCGCCGACCCGGACGCGGACGGTCGGCGGGTGGACGACGTTCCACATCCGTGGCAGCCGCTCCGACCGCGGCCACACGGCCTCGGTGCGCCACAGCCCGATGGGGATGACCGGCACCCCGGTCTCCGCGGCGAGGCGGGCGGCGCCCCACCGGCCCTTGAGCTCGGGGTCGAAGAAGGCCCGCCCCCGGGGGATGGTGCCCTGGGGGAGGATGGCGACCAGCTCGCCGCTGGCCAGCGCAGCGGCGGCCTCGACCAGCGGTGCGTCCGACCCGCTCGCCCGGTCGACCCGGATGCCGCCGAGTGCTCGTGCGAGGTTGCCGACCACCGGGGCGTCGAACACCTCACGCTTGCCGAGGAACCGGACCGCGCGGCCCCGGCGGGCGAACGTGATGCCGAGCGCGACGGGGTCGAAGTAGCTGCGGTGGTTGGCCACGACGATGGCGGGACCCGTGGCCGGGATGCGGTCGACGCCTGCGATGTCGAAGCGCACCCACGGCAGGACCTCGGGGCGCACCACGGCCTGGAGCAGACGTTGCGGCTCGAGACCCACGAGGGGCAGCTTGGGCACGCCGGCGGGCACGTCGAGCCAGGTCACGGGCCAGCGCCGCACCACGGCGAGGGCGAGGAGGCGCGGGTCGGGGTTGACGGCCACCGGGTGGCCGACGGCGCCGAGCAGCGGGTTGTCGTAGTACGAGTCGCTGTAGGCCCAGCTCTCCGCCAGCGACACGCCGCGTTCCGTGGCCCAGGTCCGGACGGCACGGAGCTTGCCCCGGCCCCACACGAACTCGCCGGTGATGGTGCCGTCGTAGCAGTCCGCGCCGTCGATCCCGTAGCGGGTGGCCACCACGTCGTCGAACCCGAGCCGCTCGGCGAGCGGGCGGATCATGTCGTCGGGGGTCGTGGTGGCGAGCACCAGCCGGCGGCCCTCGGCCCGGTGGTCGTCGATCAGCGGCCGGGCGAAGGGCTGCACGGCGGACGCCAGCACGTCGGCCGCCTTCTCGCCCGCCGCACGCACCCGCTGCCGCGGCCATCCCCTGGCGAACCGGGCGGCCTGGCGGGTCAGCAGCATCGACGGTCGGGTCTCCCCCACCAGGTCGAAGAGGCGGTACACGAGGCCCTCGCCGGGGACGTTCCGGTCGGACATCACGCCGGCCTCGCGCAGCGCCTGGCTGAGCACCGGGCCGCTCGCACCCTGGAGCAGCGTGCGGTCGAGGTCGAAGAACGCGGCCGCGGTCATCCCGGGCAACCTACTCCGCCCCCGGGCGACGGGGGCTCCCTGGGTGCCGGGTGGGCCGCGTGCGGTGGCTCCGGAAAACGAGCGGAGCCGACCGCGGGTGGTCGGTCGGCTCCTGCTTTGGTGCTGCGCGTCGGGAGGGGGGATTCCGTCGGCGGCACTCTTTGAGTCGAGCGATCGGGTCGGGGGGTGACCACCACCGCTCGTGTCAGGGGCCAGTATGCGGCCGGACGCATGATCCGTCAAACAGTTGTTGGCGATAGGTGCCATCATTGTCAGCGATGGACCTCCGCCAGCTCGCGGCGCTCGCCGCCGTCGCCGAGGCCGGCTCGTTCTCGGCCGCCGCCCGCCGCCTCCACACCGTCCAGTCCAACGTGTCGACCCACATCGCCCGCCTCGAGCGCGAGCTCGGCGCAGCGCTCGTGGACCGGGCCACCGGCACCCTGACCGACGAGGGCGAGGTGGTGGTCGACCGCGCCCGCCGCATCAACCACGAGATCGTCTCGCTGCGGGCCGACGTCGAGTCCATGCTGCACGAGGTCTCGGGACCGGTGCGGCTCGGCTGCATCGGCACGGTCGGCCGCTGGCTCGCCCCCCGCCTGCTGGAGCTGATGGCCGAGCGCCACCCCAAGGTCAACGTCGTGATCGTCGACGCCACCACCACGTCCCTCGTGCCGCAGGTGGTGGCCCAGAGCCTCGACCTGGCCATCATCAACCTGCCCTTCGCCGGCAGCGAGCTCGACACCGAGCCCCTGTTCGACGAGGACCGGATCGTCCTCGCCCCCCGCGACCACCCGATCGCCGAGCGCGAGCGCATCGACCTCGTCGACCTTGCCCGCCACGAGCTGCTGCTCGAACCGCGCGGCACCGCCTTTCGCGACGAGCTCGACGACGAGGCCGCCGCCGTCGGGGCCCATCTCCGGGCCCAGGCCGAGATCGACGGCATCCGCCTGCTGACGTCGCTGGCCTTCGAGGGCTTCGGCGCCGCGGTCGTCCCGGCCACCGCCGCCCCGGCGTGGTTCGAGTCGCGGTGCCGCCGGGTGCGGGTCGACGGCCTGGCCCCGCGGGCCGTCGGCCTGGCCACGCCGCGCCGGGTGCGCCTGTCGGCCCCCGCCCGGGCCGTGCGGACCGCGTTGCTCGACACCGTGGCCGCCGCCGACCTGGAGGGCGTGCGTCTCACGCTGTCGCGCTGACCGTGACCGGCCCGGCCGCGCCGGCGAGCGTCGGGACGCCGCGACGGCGAGGTCGGCACGCCGCCCGGGGCGGCCCCGACCGCCCGTCTTGCAGGGTCGAGCCCACGGCGGCAGTAGCCTCGGCCCCGAGTCAAGACAAGGACAAGGAGTGCTGCGGCCGTGCCCGAGAGCATCACGATCACCGACAACCGCACGGGCGCGTCCGTGGAGATCCCGATCGAGGCCGGCGGGGTCGATGCGACCGCCTGGCGCAAGCTGCTTCCGAACATCTGGTTCTACGACGAGGCGTTCATGACGACCGCGGCGGCCCGGAGCGCGATCACCGAGATCGACGGCGACGCCGGCATCCTGCGCTACCGCGGCTACCCCATCGAGGAGCTCGCCGAGAACTCGACCTACCTCGAGGTCGCGTACCTGCTGATCCACGGCGAGCTGCCGACGGCCGAGCAGTACGAGCCGTGGGTGCACGACATCACTTACCACACGTACATCCACGAGAACGTGCGCAAGCGGTTCCTGGAGGGCTTCCACTACGACGCCCACCCGATGGGGATGCTGGTCTCGGCCGTGGCCGCGCTGTCGACCTTCTACCTCGACGCCAAGGAGATCCACGACCCGGCCATCCGCTACAAGCAGATCGTCCGGCTCATCGCCAAGATGCCGACGCTCGCGGCCGCAGCCCACCGGTTCAGCGTGGGCATGCCGTTCGTCTACCCCGACAACTCGCTCGGCTTCAGCGCCAACTTCCTGTCGATGCTCTGGAAGGTGGCGGAGCCCCGCTACGACGCCAACCCGGCGCTGGCACGGGCGCTCGACGTGCTGTTCATCCTGCACGCCGACCACGAGCAGAACTGCGGCACGACCGCCATGCGCACCGTGGCCTCTGCCCATGCCGACCCCTACAGCTGCGTCGCCGCCTCGACCGCCGCGCTGTACGGCCCTCGCCACGGCGGGGCCAACGAGGCGGTCATCAACATGCTCCGCGAGATCGGCACGCTCGACGCCGTCGACGACTACGTCAAGCACGTCAAGGCCGGCGAGGTGAAGCTCCAGGGCTTCGGCCACCGCGTCTACAAGAACTACGACCCCCGGGCGAAGATCATCAAGCAGACCGCCGACGACGTCTTCGCCATCACGGGCCGGAACCCGCTGCTCGACATCGCCCTCAAGCTCGAGGAGGTGGCGCTGAGCGACGAGTACTTCACGTCACGCCGGCTCTACCCCAACGTCGACTTCTACTCCGGGCTCATCTACCAGGCCATGGGGTTCCCGACCGAGATGTTCACCGTCCTGTTCGCCATCCCCCGGGTGTCCGGCTGGCTGGCCCACTGGGTCGAGCTACTGGAGCAGGACCAGAAGATCGCCCGGCCCCGCCAGCTCTACATCGGCGAACACGAGCGGTCGTACGTGCCCATCGACGAGCGCGGCTGAGCCGGCGGCCCCGGCCCGACCCGGCGGGAGGAACATGTACGCGGTCACCATCGTCGACGGCGCGCTGGCGTGGCGGGAGCATCCCGACCCCGCGCCCGGGACCGGCGAGCTGCTGGTGCGGGTCAGGGCGGCAGGGGTGTGCCGCGGCGACCTGATGCAGCGGCAGGGCATGTACCCCCCGCCGCCGGGCACCACGCCGCCCGAGCTGCCCGGCTTGGAGCTGGCGGGCGAGGTCGTCGCCACCGGCGGCGGCACCCGGCGCTTCGGCCCGGGCGACCGGGTGATGGCCGTCGTCCCCGGTGCGGCGCAGGCCGAGCTGGCCGTCGTCCCGGAGCTGGTTGCCCTGCCGGTCCCCGACGGCGTGTCGTGGGTGCAGGCCGGCGGCTTCCCGGAGAACTACACCACCGCGCACGACGCCCTGTTCACGCAGTGCGGGCTGGGCATGGGCGAGCGGGTGTGCATCCACGGCGCGGCCGGCGGCGTCGGCACCGCCGCGGTCGAGCTGGCGGTGGCCACCGGCGCCGACGTCGTGGCGACGGTCCGCCACGAGGGCTCGCGGGCCGGCGTGGCCGCGCTCGGCGCGACCGTCGTGGCCCCGGGCGGGTTCGGCGACCACGGGCCCTTCGACGTCGTCCTCGAGCTGGTGGGCGGCGTGAACATGCCCGCCAACCTCGACGCTCTCGCCATCGGCGGGCGCATCTCCGTCATCGGCGTCGGCGCGGGGCTGTCGTCCGAGATCAGCCTGCTGACCCTGATGGGCAAGCGGGGGCGCATCCACGGCTCGACGCTGCGACCCCGCCCGCCGGAGGAGAAGGCGGCGGCCGCCCGCCGGGTCGAGCACCACGCCCTGCCGTTGCTGGCCCGGGGCGCGCTGACCGTGCCCATCGCGGCCACGTTCCCGCTGAGCGCGGCCGTCGACGCCTACGCGCGGTTCTCGGCCGGCGGGAAGCTCGGGAAGATCGTCCTCACCGCCGACTGACGGAGCGCGCGCTTGGTACCGTCCCCGGTGCGGAGCGACTCGACAGGTGCTCGGTCCCGGGGGGGCTCATGGACGTAGAGGTGAAGGACGAGCTGCGGCCCGCCGGCCGCAGTCCCGCACCGTCACCGCACCACACCGGGCACGCCGGCCCCCGCCTCGTCCGCAACCCGTACGTGTTCCCGCGTGCCGCCCGCCTCGCCGGCTGGGTCGCCATCGTCGTGGTGCTGGCCGCGGCGGCGTGGGCAACCCGCTCGGTCGACGGCGAGCGGCCGCACCTCACCGGCTGGGTGCTGTCGGGCATCGCCTTCGCGGTGCCGGGGCTGCCCCTCACCTGGTGGGCGGGCAGCCGGGTCGATCCCGTCGACCGCCCGGTGTGGCGCCTGTGGTTCGCCGGCTACGTGATCGCCCTGCTCGGCGCGGCCGGGCTCCTGGCGGTCGGCGCCCAGGACTGGACCTGGGCCCGGGGGATCTGGCTCGCCTCCGTCGGCGTGTCCATCCTCGCCTTCGGGGCGGGCAACACCCTGATGATGCGGTCGCGGGCCGGGCGGCGGGCCACCGCCCCGGACATCCTCGACCTGATCAGCGTGATGCTGGCGGTCACGGCCCCGGTCGCGCTGGTGGTGGGCGAGGCGGTCGTCACCTCGGACGACGCCTGGTTCGTCGTGTCGTGGTCGATCATCACCGTCGCCCTCGTCCACGGCGTCGCGTCCGCAGCGGTCTTCACCGCGCGGATCCGCCCCGAGGACCGGGTGCCCGCCTGGCTGGGCGTGGCGCTGGCCTGCCTCGGCATCGTCGAGGCCGCCGGGCAGGTGGCGCTGGGCCTGACCGGGTTCCGCGCGCCGAGCGCGCCCCTGCTGACGCTCCACGCCCTGGCGTGCGGCGTCGGGCTCGCCTTCGTGCTCCACGCCCCACGCCATCCCTCGATGGGCCGCGACGGGTTGCACCCCCGGACCCAGGTGCGGCGGTCGGGCGTGGTGTCGGTGCTGGTGCTCGTCTCCGCGGTCGTGATCCTGGCCGAGGCGGGATGGTGGCGCGGGACCGACTGGGTCTTGCTCTGCGGGACGGTGAGCGCCGGCCTGCTGCTCATCCTGTCGAGCGTGCGGCACCTGCTGGTGGCCCGGGAGACGACGCGGCTGTACGAGGAGGTGGCCGCCGCCGCCGACGAGCGCCGCCAGCTCCTGTCGGACGTGCTGGTGCACGTCGACGCGGATCAGCACCGGGTCGCCGCCCGGCTCCACCAGCAGGCGATGTCGTCGTACAGCACCGTGGCCTCGATCGTGACCGCCCTGGAGCTGTCCCCGCAGAGCGGCCCGGCCGCTGCGCTGGCGCTCGTGGCGACGCGGGCCCGGGCAGACCTGGCGGCCCAGGTCGACAGCCTGCGGGACGTGCTGGCCGCGGTCAGGCCGCCCGACGGCGGCGGGCAGCGGCTGGTGGCGCCCCTGCGCGCCTACGTCGACCGCCTGTACCAGGACGGCAGCCGCCCGGAGCTGGCGGTGGACGTCGATCCCGGGGTGATGCCCGATTGGACGACCGAGCTGATGGCGTTGCGCATCGCCCAGGCGGCGCTCGACAACGTGCGGCGCCACGCCGCCTGCACGCGCATCGGCATCACGGTGGCGCTGGAGGGCCAGGACCTGGTCATCGAGATCGGCGACGACGGCGTCGGCTTCGAGCCGGACCAGGTGGCCGAGGGCGCCGGACTGGCGACGATGCGGACGCTGGCGGGGTTCCTCGGCGGGCGGGTCGAGGTGTGCAGCGGTCCGGGCGAGGGCACGCAGGTCAGAGCGGTGCTGGGACGCGAGGTCGACCGGGGCGAGCGGCCCCGCCTCCGCGTCGTCCCGGACCGGTGACCCGGCGCTGCGCTCACTCCGGCATCTGGGACGTGGCGAACCGGCAGGTGACCCGCCAGGCCGTCTCGGCGTCGACCTGCCCGGCGACGGCCCGCTCGATGGCGGCGAGCGCGAAGCCGAGCACGCCGGCGCTGGCCACCTCGATCTCGTCGCGCGACTCGTCGGCACCGGCCATGACGGCGGCGATCTCGGCGACCAGGGGCGCCCGGGCCGCCACGGCCGACGCCTCGATCGACTCGTCGCGGGCCGCCCACACGTCGCGGAACAGGAAGCGGTAGGCGTCGGGCCGCTCCTGGAAGAAGGCGAACAGGGCGGCGAGCACCTGCTCCATCCGCCGGCCGCGGGAGAACGGTGCGCTGCGGGCGTAGTGGAGCCGCTCGGCCAGCTCACCCAGCAGGTCCTCCGTGACGGCCAGGAAGAGGTCGCTGCGGCCGCCGGGGAAGTGCCGGTAGACGAGGCCACGCGACACCGCGCCGGCGGTGGCGACATCGGTGAGGCCCACGTCGGCGAAGCCCTCGGACAGGAACACCGCCCGCGCGGCGCTGACGATGTCGGCGCGCCGCGCGCGGGCGCTCTTTCGGTGGGCGGTCATCTCGCTCACAACGCCTCCCCTCGCGTGCCGGACAGCGTACCGCCTCGGCCGGCGCCGGAGCGGGACGGAGCCGCTGCGGTCCGTGATTGACACGCGCGTCAGTAGCGGGTAGATTACTGACACTCGAAGGGGAAAACGCCCATTAGTTGACACGTGGGAGCCGGGGCTTCGGGTTCGGGAACACACCTGTTGATTCGAGGGGGATCACATGCAGAGCACCACCGCGCCCCGGCGCAGGTCCACCGTCGGGCGCCGCCTGGCCCTCGTCGTCGCCGCCGCCGCCGTCGTCGCGACCTCGGTCGCCGGCACGTCGGCACCGGCCACGGCGCAGGCGACCCGGAACCCGATCCTGTTCGTGCACGGCTACGGCGGCAGCGCCGGCAACTGGAACACGATGATCAGCCGGTTCCGGTCGGCCGGCTACACCAGCAACGAGCTGATGGCGATCACGTACAACAGCGCCCTGTCGAACACCACGATCGCCGGCCAGGTACGCACCGCCGCCGACAACCTGCGCTCGCGCACGGGGGCGGCCAAGATCGACATCGTGGCCCACTCCATGGGCAGCCTCAGCACCCGCTACTACCTGAAGAACCTCGGCGGCTCCAGCGTCGTCGACGACTGGGTGTCGCTCGGCGGCCCGAACCACGGCACGACCTCGGCCCTGGCCTGCACGCTCATCAGCCTCGGCTGCGTCGACATGGTGGCCGGGTCGCTGTTCCTCCTCGGACTCAACGCCGGCGACGAGTCGCCGGGCTCGACGAGCTACTCGACCGTGTGGTCGTCCTGCGACGGGGTGATCATCCCCGCCACCAGCACCATCGTGTCGGGGGCCAACAACAACCAGCTCGGCTGCGTGACCCACCTCGCGCTCCTCACCGACCAGACGGCCTTCAACCGCACGCGGAGCCTCGTGGCGTAGCAGGGCCGTACGCCCCGAGGCTGCCCGGCGCCGGGCCCCGTTCCCCGGGAACGGGCCCGGCGCCGGCGCGTCAGGACACCGGCGGCAGCTCGACCCCGCCCGGCAGCGGCACCACCGTCGCCGCCGCCTGCACGGCGCCGTCCACCGTGAACCAGACCGCCAGCCGGTCACCGGACTCCTCCACCAGCAGCTCGACGGCCGCGCCGGCGGGGATGCCGGGCCCGTACTCGATCACCGCCCGGTGCGGCCGCCCGACCAGCCGGTGGGCGAACGCCGTGTCCGGTTCGATCTGCTCCTCGACCGCTGCCCAGTACGCCGCGTTGTTCACGTGGCCCAGCAGGTCGATGTCGACCGCGCGCAACGGCCACGGCACGGCCGCCGCGCCCACCGGGGGGTCGCCCAGCCAGAGCCGGCTGGACACCTTCCGACCGCCCGCGGCGGCGCCGTAGGCGGCGAGGAACCGGTCCGTCAGCCGGGCCGGCGCCATCGTCCCGGTGTCGATGTGCACCCACAGGGTGTTGATCTCGACGCGGCCGCCGTCGCCGCCGACCATCGCCAGGCGCCGTTCGGCCCACCGGCTGCCGAGGCCGCCGCACCAGGTCGCCAGGTCCAGCCACTCGCGCCAGCGGGGCGGCCGGTGGACGTCGATCACGGCCCGCCGGACGACCCACGTCGTGTCGGTGTCGTCGATGCCGCTGTCGGTCGTGTCGTCGTTGCCGATGTCCTGCAGGTACCGGGCGCACGCGTCGAGGCGGAGCCTGCCGGTCGGGTCGGCGTCGGCCAGGCGCACCCGGCGCGCCGTCCGGAACACCCGCCCCTGGGCGGGCGGCGGGACCAGTGGTTCGTCGAGCACGGGGACCGGTTCTAGCTGCTGGACGGCAAGCCGGCACGCCGGCGCAAAAGTGATCCGTGACTCAGAGGCCGAGCGGATAGGGAGCTCGCCACGGCCTACGCGTGGGGATTTGGCGTGGAAGCACCA
>DASSGC010000596.1:0-14778 GCA_035693765.1 Acidimicrobiales bacterium | reverse complement strand
GCCCGACCGTGCCGACCTGCTGGCCGGGCTCGCCGCCCGGTGCGACTTCCCGCCCGCCGGCACGCCGGTGGTGTGCGCGGTGTCCGGCGGGCCCGACTCCCTGGCGCTGCTGGCGCTGGCCGTCGAGGCGGGGTGCCGGGTCACCGCCGTCCACGTCGACCACGGGCTGCGCCCGGGCTCGGCGGCGGAGGCCGAGGCGGTGCGGGCGGCCGCCGACCGGTTCGGCGCCGCGTTCCGGTCCGAGGCGGTGACGGTGGCGCCGGGGCCCAACGTCGAGGCCCGGGCGCGGACCGCCCGGTACGGCGTCCTGCCCCCGGGTGTGCTCACCGGCCACACGGCCGACGACCAGGCCGAGACCGTGCTGCTCAACCTCGTGCGGGGGGCCGGTCTCGACGGCCTGGCCGGCATGTCGCCGACCGGGCGGCCGTTGCTGGCGCTGCGCCGGCACGAGACGCGGGCGCTGTGCGCCGCGCTCGGGCTCGACCCCGTGGCCGACCCCAGCAACGACGACCCGGGGCTCCGCCGCAACCGGGTGCGGCACGAGGTGGTGCCCCTGCTGGCGGCCGTGGCCGAGCGCGACGTCGTCCCCGTGATCGCCCGGCAGGCGGCACTGGCGCGGGCGGACGCGGCGGTGCTGGACGACCTGGCCGCCGGGCTGGAGCCGACCGACGCCCGGGCGCTGGCGTCGGCGCCGGCCGCCGTGGCCCGCCGGGCGGTCCGCCGCTGGCTGCGGGCCGCGGGACCGGGGGGCGGCGACCGCCACCCGCCCGACGCCGCCGCCGTCGAGCGCGTCCTGGCCGTGGCGCGGGGCGAGGCCGTCGCCTGCCAGGTGGCGGGGGGCTGGCGGGTGGCCCGATCCCGGGGGCGGTTGCGGGTCGAACGGGAGTAGCGTCGGGGGGAATCGCACCAGGAGGTGACGTCGTGTCCGCTCCCACGTCCGACCAGGCCCGCGCCACGTTCAACGCCATGACGGAGGGGACCGCGGAGGACTGGCAGGTCATCGCCGCGTCGTCCCTCGCCTTCTACCCGGGGCTGCCCGACCGGGTGATGGCCCACCTGCGGCTGCTCGACGGCGACTTCGGCGGGTTCAAGGTCGACCGGCTCACCCACTCGCTGCAGACGGCCACGCGCGCCTACCGGGCCGACCGCGACGACGCCTACGTGGCGTGCGCCCTGCTGCACGACATCGGCGACACGTTGTGCTCGTTCAACCATCCCGACGTCGGGGCCGCCATCGTCAAGCCGTTCGTGGACGAGAGCTACCACTGGATGGTCGAGAAGCACGGGATCTTCCAGGGCTACTACTTCTTCCACTACCTCGGTCTCGACCGGAACATGCGTGACCAGTTCGAGGGACATCCCTGGTACGACCTCACCGCCGAGTTCTGCGCCGAGTACGACCAGCCGGCCTTCGACCCCGACTACCCGACCATGGCGCTGGAGGAGTTCGACCCCCTGCTCCGCGCCCTGTTCGCCGCGCCCAAGCGCTCGATCTACCTGCGCGGGGAGTGACGGCGGCGGGGCCGTCCCGCCCGCCGGCCGTCTCGACCGCCGGTCGGGCCGGCCACTAGGTTCTCCACCGCATGTCGACCGTGCCCGTGCCCCCCGACGGGTTCGTCCACCACCTCGACGAGCCGGAGCTGGGCGCCGTCGTGGTGAGCGAGGACGCGATCCGGGCCCGCATCGCCGAGCTGGGCGAGCGCATCACCCAGGACTTCGCGGACGAGCCGCCCCTGCTCGTCTGCGTGCTGAAGGGCGCCTTCGTGTTCCTGGCCGACCTCGTCCGCGCCATCCGGCTGCCGCTGGAGATCGACTTCATGGCCGTGTCCTCCTACGGTGCCTCCACCCGATCGTCCGGCGTGGTCCGCATCGTCAAGGATCTCGACATGGACCTGGCGGGCCGGCGCGTGATCCTGGTGGAGGACATCGTCGACTCCGGCCTCACCCTCACCTACCTGCGCCGCAACCTCGCCGCCCGCCAGCCCAAGAGCCTCGACGTCTGCGCGCTGTTCGTCCGCCAGGGCAACCAGAAGACCGAGGAGGAGCTCCGCTACGTGGGGTTCGAGATCCCCCCGGCCTTCGTGCTCGGCTACGGGCTGGACGTGGCCGAGCGGTACCGGAACCTGCCCTACGTGTGCGAGTTCAAGGGCTCCGCCTGACCATGGTCCCGGTACCCCGATAGCCTGGCCGGCACCGTGAAACGCTTCCCGAGAGCCGCCCTGCTCTACCTGGTCATCGGTCTCGCGGTGCTCTTCGTGGGCATCCGCTTCTCCAGCCGGGGTCCCGAGCGCGAAGAGATCGACTTCTCCGCCTTCCGCCAGGCGATCGAGGACGGCGAGGTCGCCACCGCGGAGATCAAGGATCAAGACCACGTCGTCGTGGGCAAGCTGCGCGACGACTCCGAGTACAAGACGCCGTTCCCGGCCGAGTACGCCGACGAGCTGGTCGACGAGCTGCACGACGCCGACCCGCCGGTCGAGGTCACCACCGACCAGCAGTCCGACTCGCTGTGGACCGGCCTGCTGTTCAGCCTGCTGCCCACGGTGCTGCTCATCGGCGCGTTCCTGCTGGTCATGAACGCCCTCCAGGGTGGCGGCAAGGGCGTGATGCAGTTCGGCAAGTCCCGCGCCAAGCAGGTGTCGAAGGACGAGCCCTCTGTCACCTTCGCCGACGTCGCCGGCTGCGACGAGGCGGTCGAGGAGCTGCAGGAGATCAAGGAGTTCCTCCAGGACCCGGCCCGGTTCCAGGCCATCGGCGCCCGCATCCCCAAGGGCGTCCTGCTCTACGGCCCGCCGGGCACCGGCAAGACCCTCCTGGCCCGGGCCGTGGCCGGCGAGGCCGGGGTGCCGTTCTTCCCCATCTCGGGCTCGGACTTCGTGGAGATGTTCGTGGGCGTGGGCGCCAGCCGGGTCCGGGACCTGTTCGACAAGGCCAAGCAGGCCGCGCCCGCCATCGTCTTCGTCGACGAGATCGACGCCGTCGGGCGCCACCGTGGCGCCGGCATGGGCGGCGGCCACGACGAGCGGGAGCAGACCCTCAACCAGCTGCTGGTCGAGATGGACGGGTTCGACGCCCGCACCGGGGTGATCCTCATCGCCGCCACGAACCGGCCCGACATCCTCGACCCCGCGCTGCTGCGTCCCGGCAGGTTCGACCGCCAGATCGTGGTCGACCAGCCCGACCTCGAGGGCCGCAAGGCGATCCTCGACGTGCACGCCAAGGGCAAGCCGCTCGCCGCAGACGTGCGGCTCGACGTGCTGGCCCGGCGCACCCCCGGTTTCACGGGCGCCGACCTGGCCAACCTCATGAACGAGGCGGCCCTGCTCACCGCCCGCCGGGGCGGGGCCGACATCACCATGCTGGCCATGGAGAGCGCCATCGACCGGGTGCTCGCCGGGCCGGAGCGCAAGACCCGGGTGATGTCCGACAACGAGAAGCGGATCATCGCCTACCACGAGGGCGGCCACACCCTGGTGGGCCACGTGCTCGAGGGCACCGACCCCATCCACAAGGTGTCGATCGTGTCCCGCGGCCGGGCGCTGGGCTGGACCCTCGCCCTGCCCACCGAGGACAAGTACCTCAAGACCCGGGCCGAGCTGGTCGACACGATGACGATGCTGCTCGGGGGGCGCACGGCCGAGGAGCTGGTGTTCGGCGACCCCACCACCGGCGCCAGCGACGACATCGAGCGCTGCACCGAGATCGCCCGGGCCATGGTGACCACCTACGGCATGAGCGACCGGCTCGGGCCCCAGCAGCTCGGCACCAAGTCGGGCGAGGTGTTCCTCGGCAAGGACTACGGGCACGAGGCCACGTACTCCGACGACGTCGCCGGCCTCATCGACGACGAGGTGCGCCACCTGATCGACCATTCCCACGACCGGGCGCGGTTCATCCTCGTCACCCACCGCGAGACGCTCGACCGGCTGGCCGCGTCGCTGGTCGACAAGGAGACCCTCGACGACACCGACCTGGCCGAGGTGTTCGGCGACATCGACAAGGGCGCCGGCATCGAGGTCCCGGCCGACGGGTTCGAGCCGTCCACCCCGCGCCGGCGCGACCGCGCCCCCGTCGTGACCGTGGCCGAGGCGACCGAGCAGCCCGAGCTGCGGGCCGCGCCGGCACCGTCCGCCGTGGAGGCGGCCTGGCGCCGCCTGCGACGGTGGCGCGCCATGCGGGCCCCGCGCCCGTCGGGGACGTGAGGTCCCCGCTCCCGGGAGGTGAGCGGCGCGCATGACCGACGAGTGGCCCAGCCGCGACTTCCCGCCCATCGACACGCCGATGGACCTCGATCGCATCGCCAAGGCGGTGCGCGAGATCCTGGAGGCGATCGGCGAGGACGCGGACCGCGACGGCCTGCGTGACACGCCGGAGCGGGTGGCCCGCATGTACGCGGAGATCTGCTCGGGCCTCCACGAGGAGGCGGACACCCACCTCGCGGTGACGTTCGACGCGGGGCACGACGAGATGGTCATGGTGCGCGACATCGCGGTGCAGTCGATCTGCGAGCACCACATGATCCCGTTCATCGGCAAGGCGCACGTCGCGTACATCCCGGGCGCGGACGGCCGCATCACCGGCCTGTCGAAGCTGGCCCGGCTCGTCGACGCCTACGCCCGCCGCCCCCAGGTGCAGGAGCGGCTCACGGCCCAGGTGGCCGACGAGATCGACCGCACCCTGGTCCCCCGCGGCGTGATGGTCGTCGTCGAGGCCGAGCACCTGTGCATGACCATGCGCGGGGTCCGCAAGCCCGGCTCGACCACGGTCACGTCCGCCGTGCGCGGCCTGTTCCGCACCAGCGTGGCCACCCGGGAAGAGGCCATGCGGTTCATCATCGGCCAGCGGTAGCCGACCCGCCACCGGGCGGTGCAGGCCGGGTCAGGCGGCGGGGCGCTGCGGCCAGCGGACGTCGACGACGACCCCGAAGTGGTCGCTGGCCAGGACGCCCGTGAGCGGCTCGTCGAAGGCGAGGCCGGCAGCCTCGACCAGCCCCGCCCCGTCCGGGCGCCGGAACGGGTCGCCCACGAACACGAAGTCGATCCGCGCGGGCTGCAGGCTCATCGACGCGGCGGCCGGGTTGCGCCTGCCGTCCCAGGTCCAGCCCGGGTCGGTCCGACCGGCGGCCCGCCAGGCCTCCTGGTAGTAGGTGGCCTGGCCGTCGACGGTGGTCAGGCCGCACAGGTAGCGGATCTCGTCCGCGTCGGGCTCGGCGTTGAAGTCGCCGCACAGCACCGGCGGCAGAGCGGCGGTCGGGTCGGCGCGCCGGCAGATCTCCAGGTCGATCTGCCGCACCTGGCGCATCCGGAGGTGCGCTTGCCGGGGCGGCGGGGCCAGGTGGGCGCTGAACACGTCGATGCCCGCCGTGCGGGCGTGGAGCAGGGTCATCCGCATGGCCCAGCCCGGGTGGGGCGGGTCGGGGCGGTCGTCGACGACCAGCGGCACCACGGCGGACGTCTCGATCGGCCAGCGGCTGAGCACGGTCGAGCCGAACCGCACCGACGGGCCGGCGCCCACCCCCGGAGGCAGCGGCCGGCCCCCGGACACGGCGTGCCAGCGCCCGGCCGGGGCGTCCGCGGCCAGCGCCGTCCCCGAGTTGGGCGTGGCGTCGTCCTCCCAGGTCTCCTGGAGGCACACGACGTCGGGGTCGAGCCGGTCGAGCCAGGCGAGCACCTCGTGGCGGCGCTCCGGCCAGCCGTCCTCGAAGTACGAGGCGGCGTTGAGCGTCACGATCCGCAACCCCGGCGCCCCCATCGCCAGCCATCGAACCACACGGCAGACCGGCCGGCGCCCGCCGGCGCCGGCCGCCCCGCCGCAACCGGTCCGCGGTGCGAACCGGCGGCGGTCCCGCAAGCCCTGAGCGCGGAGCGGCGCCAGAACCGGGCGGCCGGTCGCGGGCGGTCAGACCGTCACGGATCGCGGTGACATGACCTCATGGAGGGGTCAGCCTGTGCGCGGTCCACGGCATAGGATGGGCGACCGTGCAGGTCATGGGCGTTGTCAACGTGACCCCCGACTCCTTTTCCGACGGCGGCCGCTACCTCGACCACGCCGCCGCGCTGGCGCACGCCCGCACACTGGTCGCGCAGGGTGCCGACTGGATCGACGTCGGGGGCGAGTCGACCCGCCCGGGGGCCGAGCCGGTGCCCACCGACGAGGAGCTCCGCCGGGTCCTGCCCGTGGTCGAGGCCCTGGCCGGGGACGGGGTGGCCACCTCGATCGACACCCGCAAGGGCGAGGTCGCCCTCGCCGCGGTGGCGGCCGGGGCCCGCATGGTCAACGACGTCTCCGCCCGCCTCGCCGAGATCGCGGGAGCCGCCGGCGTCGCCTTCGCCGCCATGCACATGCAGGGTGAGCCGGCCACCATGCAGGACGCCCCTCGCTACGGCGACGTCGTGACCGAGGTGCGCGACCACCTGGTCGCCCGGGCCGGCGCGGCCCGCGCCGCCGGGTCGCCCGAGGTGTGGATCGACCCGGGCATCGGCTTCGGCAAGACCCTCGAGCACAACCTGGCGTTGCTGGCCAACCTCGATGTCCTGGTGGCGACCGGCTACCCCGTGCTGGTGGGAACCAGCCGCAAGGGGATGCTGGGCGCCCTGGCGGCCCGGGCCGACCGCACCGGCCGGGTCCCGCCGCCCGGCGACCGGCTCGAGGGGTCGGTGGCCACCGCCGTGTGGGCGTGGCTGCAGGGCGCGGCCATGGTGCGGGTCCACGACGTGGCCGCCACCGTGGCGGCGCGGGCGGTCGTCGAGGTCGTCGCGGCGCCGGCCGCGTGAACGGAACAAGGGAGAGCTGAGAAATGGCACCGCTGAAGGGCAAATGGGCCCAGGGCATCACGCCCCGCAACTTCGTGTGGGTGCTCAAGGATCGGCTCGCCGTCTGCGAACGGCCCGGCGGCTACGGGGCGAACCACCGGCGCGTGCGCCGCCAGGAGGAGATCATCTGGATCCGCGAGCAGGGCTTCACCCACGTCATCTCGCTGATCGCCGCCGCCCACAACCTGCACAACTACGACGAGCTGGGCGTGGCCTGGCTGCACCGGCCCCAGGGCCCGAACGACGACCCCGTCGCCTTCCAGCGCAACCTGTACGTCGAGCTGAAGGCGCTGCTCGCTGCCGGCGAGAAGCTGCTCGTGCACCAGGAGGAGGTCGGCGACCGGGTGTGCGGCCTGGTGGCGGGCTACCTGCTGTGGGCCGGCCTGGTGCCCTACGGCCCCCAGGCCATCTCGGTCACCGAGCGGCTCACCGGGCGCCAGCTCGGCCCGCTCGGCCGCGAGTTCGTGGCCACCGCCGACAGCCTGCGGGCCGAGACCGGCGAGTGACGGCCACGGGGCCCGACCGCATCGAGCTGCGGGGCCTGCGGGTGCTCGGCCGGGTCGGCATCCTGCCGGCCGAGATGGCGCAGGACCAGCCGCTCGAGGTCGACATCGACCTGGCCGTCGACCTGGCCGACGCCGGGGCCAGCGACTCGCTCGACGACACGGTCGACTACGGCAGCGTGTGCGACACCGTGCTCGGCGCCATACGCGACGGGCACGTCGACCTGCTCGAACGCCTGGCCACGAAGGTCGTCGACGCCGTCCTCGCGCTCGATCCGCGCATCACCTCGGTCGACGTCGCGGTGCGGAAGCTGCGCCCGCCGGTGGCCCACGACCTGGTGTCCTCGGGGGTGCACCTGGTGCGGAGCAGACCGTGACCGGCCCGGGCGGGCACGACCGCGGCGACGTGCACCAGGGAGGCACCGCCGGCGCGGGGGGCGAACGCCGGGCGTTCCTCGGCCTCGGCTCCAACCTCGGCGACCGGGTCCGTCACCTGCGGGAAGCGGTCGCCACCCTGGCCGAGGTCGGGCCCAGCCGGGTGTCGCCCGTCTACGAGACCGCCCCGGTCGGCGGGCCCGAGGACCAGGACGACTACCTCAACCTGGTCGTGGAGCTGTGCACCGACCGATCACCCCGCGACCTGCTGGGCGTGTGCCACCGGCTGGAGGCGGCGGCCGGCCGCGTGCGCGAGGTGCGGTGGGGCCCCCGGACGCTCGACGTCGACGTCCTCTGGGTCGACGGCGTGACCGTCGACGACGACGACCTGGTGGTGCCGCACCCCCGCCTGTGGGAGCGGCGCTTCGTCGTCGCCCCGCTCCACGACCTGGCGCCCGACCTGGCCGACGGGGCGGCGGTCGACGCCGCCCAGGGCATGGTCGAGCGGCGGGGCCCGCTCGAGGAGCTGTGACCGACCCGTCGCCCCGCGACCCGCGCCGGGTGCGGATCGTCGGCCCCGGGCGCGCCGGGCGGGCACTCGCCCTGGCGCTCGGCCGCGCGGGCTGGGACGTGGCGCCCCTGCTGGGCCGGCACGACGACCCGGGACCGGCGGCCGAGGGCGTCGACCTGGTGGTGGTGGCCCCGCCCGACGCCGCCATCGGCGCCGTGGCCCGGGCGGTCCGCCCGGAGACCGGCGTCGTCGTCGCCCACCTGTCGGGGGCGCTCGGCCTCGACGTGCTGGCGCCGCACGAGCGGCGAGCGGCCGTCCACCCGCTGATGGCCCTGCCCACCCCCGAGATCGGGGCCGAGCGCCTCGTCGGCGGGTGGTTCGCGGTGGCCGGCGACCCGCTGGCCTCCGAGGTGGTCGAGTCGCTCCGGGGGCGGTCGTTCACCGTGGCCGACGACGACCGGGCCCTCTACCACGCCGCCGCGGCCGTCGCCTCCAACCACCTGGTCGCCCTGCTGGGCCAGGTCGAACGGCTGGCCGCGGCCACGGGCGCGCCCCTGGAGGCCTACCTCGACCTGGCCGCCGCCACCCTCGACAACGTGCGGGCCCTCGGTCCGGCCGCCGCCCTCACCGGGCCGGCCGCCCGGGGCGACGACGCCACCATCCGCCGCCACCTGGACGCCTTGCCCGCCGACGAGCGCCCCGTCTACCTGGCCCTGGTCGATGCCGCCCGCCGGCTGGCCGGCCGTCCCGCCGAGGAGACCCCGTGAAGACGGTCACCACCATCGCCGAGGTCCGCGCCCTGCTCGACGCCGAGCGCTGCGGCCGCCGGACCGTCGGCTTCGTCCCCACCATGGGCTACCTGCACGACGGGCACGCGTCCCTCATGCGGGCGGCCCGCGCCGAGACCGACGTCGTCGCCGCGTCGATCTTCGTCAACCCGCTCCAGTTCGGCGCGGGCGAGGACCTCGCGACCTACCCCCGTGACCTGGCCCGCGACACCGACCTGGCCACCGATGCGGGCGTCGACGTCCTGTTCGTGCCGCCGGCGGAGGAGATGTACCCCACGCCCGTGCTCACCACGGTGTCGGTGGCGCAGGTGTCCGAGCCGCTGGAGGGCGCCGCCCGGCCCACCCACTTCGCCGGGGTGGCGACCGTGGTGGCCAAGCTGTTCTCGATCGTGGGGCCGTGCCGTGCCTACTTCGGGTCCAAGGACTTCCAGCAGATCGCGGTGGTCCGGCGCATGGCGCACGACCTGTCGTTGCCCGTCACGGTCGTGGCCTGCCCCACGGTGCGGGAACCGGACGGCCTCGCCATGTCGTCCCGCAACGCGTACCTCAGCCCCGACGAGCGGGCGGCCGCCCCCGTCGTGTACGCCGCGCTGCGGTCCGGTGCCGCCGCCATCGGCGCCGGCACCCGCGACCCCGCGGCGGTCCGGGACCTGATGGCGCAGATCATCGAGGCCGAGCCCCTCGCGCAATTGGACTACGCCGAGGTGGTCGACGCAGACTCTTTCACCGTGCCCGACCCGCTCGTCGGGAATCTCCGGCTGCTCGCAGCCGTTCGTTTCGGTCGAGCGAGGCTCATCGACAACGTGGGGGTGACCGTGTGACGGCACCCACCCAAGGAGGACGAGCGCAGTGCGCCGCCGCATGCTCAAGTCGAAGATCCATCGTGCCGTCGTCACCGACGCCAACCTCCACTACGTCGGGTCCGTGACCGTCGACCCGGACCTGCTCGACGCCGCCGACATCCTCGAGCACGAGCAGGTCGCGATCGTCGACATCGACAACGGCGCCCGGCTGGAGACCTACGCCATCGCCGGCGTCCGTGGGTCCGGTGACATGTGCCTGAACGGCGCCGCCGCCCGCCTCGTGCAGCCCGGCGACCGCATCATCGTCATCTCGTACGCGGAGTACGACGACGCCGAGATGGCCGGCTACGCGCCCCGGATCGTGCACGTCGACACCGCCAACCGGCAGATCGACACCGCCACCGCGGAGCTGCTGGCGGCCCGGGAGGCGGGCCCGGCCCCCCGCCGCTACGTCGACATACCGGCCAATTAGGCGCCGATCGCGTGCCCGGCGCCCGCCTCGACCTCCTCGTCCTCGGTTCGGGCGTCGCCGGCCTGTCGGCCGCCGTGCGGGCCGCCGACGTCCACGGGCTGCGGGTCGGCGTGCTCACCAAGGCCCAGCTCGACCAGGCGACCACCCGGTGGGCCCAGGGCGGCGTGGCCGCGGTGTTGGGCGGCGACCCCGACTCCACCGACCTCCACCTGGCGGACACCCTGGCCGCCGGCGCGGGGCTGTGCGACGACGACGCCGTCCGGGTGCTGGTCGACGAGGGCCCGGCCCGGGTCAACGAGCTCATCGCCCTGGGTGCGATCTTCGATCGGGACGCCGCGGGCGAGCTGCTGCTCGCCCGCGAGGGCGGCCACTCCCATGCCCGGGTGGTCCACGCCGGCGGCGCGGCGACCGGCGTCGAGGTCGAGCGAGCCCTGGTGGCGGCCGTGCGCGCCAGCGCGGCGGCGGTGTACGAGCACTGGTTCGCGCTCGACCTGCTGGTCGAGGACGGGCGCTGCGCCGGGGTCGTGGCGCTGTCGCCGGACGGCGCCCGCCACGAGGTGCGGGCCCACCACGTGCTCGTGGCGACCGGCGGCGCCGGCCAGCTCTTCGCGGTCACCACCAACCCGCCCGAGTCGACCGGTGACGGCATCGCGATGGCGCTGCGGGCGGGGGCCGCGGTCGCCGACCTGGAGTTCGTCCAGTTCCACCCGACGGCCCTGCACCACCCGTCGATGCCCCGGCCGCTGCTGTCCGAGGCGCTGCGGGGGCACGGCGCGCTGCTGCGCGACGCGGCCGGCGAGCGGTTCGTCGACGAGCTGCAGCCGCGCGACAAGGTGAGCCAGGCGATCATGGCCACGCTGGCGGCGCAGGGCGCCGAGCACGTGTGGCTCGACGCGACCGGCCTGGAGCGGTTCGCGGAGCGGTTCCCCACCATCGCCGCCGCCCTCGCCGAGGTCGGGCTCGACCCCGCCCACGACTGGCTGCCGGTGGCGCCGGCGGCGCACTACCTGTGCGGCGGCATCGTGGCCGACCTCGACGGGTCGAGCTCGCTGCCCGGCCTGTGGGTGGCGGGCGAGGCGGCGTGCAACGGCGTGCACGGCGCCAACCGGCTGGCCTCGAACTCGCTGCTCGACGGCATGGTGTTCGGCCCGCGGGTGGTCGAGGCCGTAGGCGACGGCCGCGACGGACCCCGGCCGACGGGGGCGATGCGGGCGGTGCTCGACGGTCCGGGCGGCGTGCCCGGGCGCCGGCTCGGCCCCCCGCCGCCGGCCGCGGGCGGCAACGGTGCCGCGGCCGTGCCGGTCACCGCCGCCCGGGCGGCGTTGCAGCGGTCGCTCACGGCCGACGCCGGGGTGCTCCGCTCGGATGGCTCGCTCGCCGCCGCGGGCCTGGCGGCGGCGCGGGCCGCGGCCGTGGCCGGCGCCGTGCTGGCCGACGGCGCCGCGGCGATGGCCGCCGACCGGGCCGGCGCCCACGAGCTGCGCAACCTCGCCACCGTGGCCGCGGCGCTGGCGCACGCCGCCCGGGCCCGCACCGAGAGCCGCGGGGCGCACGCCCGCACCGACCACCCGGCCACGTCTCCCGACCTGCGGGTGCGCCTGGTGGCCGCCGGCCCGGTCGGCGCCGGCGCGGGGTGACGCCGAACCGGGTCGGTCGCGTCGCGCCGGGCGCGATCGTGCCGACCCGGTTGGGGTGAGTGCCGGGTGATGCCGAACCGGGAGGGGCGCGATGGGCGTGGGGCGGCGCCCCGCTACGATCCCCGGCCATGTCACAGCCTTCGTACCCGGCCGGCGCCGGGGCGCCCGCACCGCAGCCTCCGGGGTGGTTCCCCGATCCCTTCGGTCGCCACGAGACGCGCTGGTGGGACGGCGCGCAGTGGACCGAACACGTCGCCTCGCACGGGCGGCAGGCCGTCGACCCGCCCGTCGGCGGGAGCTACGTCCCGGCCGTGAACCGCGCCGCCGAGAAGGTCGTCAACGACGTCCAGTCGGTCGGCGGCGCGGTCGGCCAGGGAGGCGGCACGCTGTTCGCCGAGCCGGTGCTGGTCGTGAACCAGAAGGCCAAGCTCATCGAGGTCAACAACGAGTACGCGATCTTCGACCAGCACGGACGCCAGCTCGGCGCCGTCCGGCAGGTGGGCCAGAGCATGGCCAAGAAGGCCATCCGGGTGTTCACCAGCTACGACCAGTTCATGACCCACAAGCTCCAGGTCGTCGACGTGCACGGCAACGTGATCATGGCGCTCACCCGGCCGGCCAAGGTGCTGAAGTCGCGGGTGATCGTGCAGAACCACACGGGCGCCGAGATCGGGCAGATCGTCCAGCAGAACGCGATCGGCAAGATCCGCTTCGCCCTGGAGTCCGGCGGCCACACCTGGGGATCGATCAACGCCGAGAACTGGCGGGCCTGGAACTTCAACATCCAGGACCACACCGGCGCGGAGGTCGCCCGCATCACCAAGACGTGGGAGGGCCTGGCCAAGACCATGTTCACCACGGCCGACAACTACGTGGTGCAGATCCACCGGCCGCTGGACGAGCCGCTGCGCTCGCTGGTGGTCGCCGCCGCGCGCGGGGTCGACACGGCGCTCAAGCAGGATGCACGCGGCTTCGGCTGAGCGGCGGCGGTGCCCGCGGCCTCAGGCCGCGGGCTCGACCCGCCACGGTCGTGCCCGCCGCGCCCGGCGGCGCCGCCGACCCGGACCGCCGGCGCCTACGCCGCCGGCGGGGCCATCCGCGAGACTTGCCGATCGTGCACGACGCCCACCCCCCGGTCACCGCCGTACGCGAGGCCGTGACCCGCGCCCTGGCCGAGGACCTGACCCCGATCGGCGACCTCACCTCGGCCCTGCTCCCCCCGGCCCTGGAGGCCACCGCGCTGCTCGTCCCCCGCAGCGACGGCGTGCTGGCGGGGCGGCTGTGCGCCGACGAGGCGTTCCGGCAGATGGACCCCGGCCTGGAGGTGCGGTGGGCGGCCGACGACGGCGACCGGGTGACCGCCGGGACCGAGGTCGGCCGGGTGAGCGGCCCCCTGGCGCCGATCCTCACGGCCGAGCGGACGGCGCTCAACTTCCTGGGCCACCTGTCCGGCATCGCCACGCTCACCGCCCGGTTCGTCGACGCGGTCGAGGGGGCCGGCGGCCACCTCCGGGTGTGGGACACACGCAAGACCACCCCGGGGCTGCGCTCACTGGAGAAGGCCGCCGTGCGTGCCGGCGGGGGTGCCAACCACCGGGGCAACCTGTCGGACTGGGTGCTGCTGAAGGACAACCACCTGGAGCTGTTCGGCATCCGCGCCGCCGTGGCCCACGCCCGCGAGCGGTGGCCGGCCCGGACGGTCCACGTCGAGTGCGGCGACCTCGACCAGGTGCGCGAGGCGGTCGAGGCCGGGGCCGACGCCCTGCTGCTCGACAACATGTCGCCCGACGAGGTGCGGTCGGTCGTGGCCGAGGTGCGCGAGCACGACCCCCGGCGCCCCCTGCTGGAGATCTCCGGCCGGATCAGCCTGGAGACGATCCGCGCCTACGCCACGACGGGCGCCGACCTGGTGTCCATCGGGGCGCTGACCCACTCGGCGCCCGTGCTCGACATCGGTCTCGACGTGGTGGCGGACTGATCCAGCCCGCAGCCGGCGCAGCGGGTGCGGCGGGCGCCGGCGGGGCGGGCGCGGTCCGGGTCAGGACGGCCGCCGTGGCCAGCGCCGCCTCGGCCGCGAGCGCTCCCGCACGGCGTCCGGATCTCGTCGTGCGCACGGTCCGCATGCGCCCGATTCCGCGCCCGATTCACCGACGAAAACGCAAGGCGCGTAGCCTCACCGGCCGTGATGCTCCTGGCCATCGACGTCGGCAACACCCAGACCGTGATCGGGCTCTACGACCTGGAGCCCGAGGACGGCCACAACGTCGGCCGGCGGCTGGCCGACACCGACCTGCTCGACCACTGGCGGGTGGCGACCAACGCCGAACGCACCGCGGACGAGTACGCCCTGGTCGTCCAGGAGTTCCTCGGGTTCCACGACTTCAGCTTCGACGACGACATCGCCGGCATCGTGCTGTGCTCGTCGGTGCCCCGGGTGACGGGCGCCCTGCGGCGCATGAGCGAGCGCTACTTCGGGCGCCCGGCGATCGTCGTCGAGCCCGGCATCCGCACCGGCGTGCCGATCCTCTACGACAACCCGAAGGAGGTCGGGGCCGACCGGATCGCGGACGCCGTGGCCGCCTTCGACCTCTACGGCGGCCCCATCGTCGTGGTCGACTTCGGCACCGCCACGACCTTCGAGGCCATATCGGCCAAGGGGGAGTACCTCGGTGGGGCCATCTTCCCCGGCATCGACATCAGCCTCGACGCGCTGTTCGCCCGGGCCGCGGCGCTGCGCCGGGTCGAGCTGGTGGAGCCCCGGCACGTCATCGGCCGGTCGACCGTCGAGTCGATGCAGTCCGGGGTGATCTACGGCTACACCGCCCTGGTCGACGGCATGGTCGACCGCATCGAGGCCGAGCTGGGCGAGAAAGCCCA
>DASSGC010000595.1:0-5487 GCA_035693765.1 Acidimicrobiales bacterium | reverse complement strand
GCTTCCACGCCAACTCCCCACGCGTAGGCGTGGCGAGCTCCCCATCCGCTCGGCCGCTCAGGACTCGAGCGGATCGGTCACGCCGGCGCGTGTCACCCGTGCTGCGTTGCCGGTCGGCCGAGCTGTCAAGCTGGGGCTTCCACGCCAAATCCCCACACGTAGGCCGTGGCGAGCTCCCATCCGCTCGCCTCCTAGACGAAGCCGACGGCGCCGCCGTTCACGGGGATCGTCTGGCCGGTGATGTACGCGGCCTCGGGCGAGGCCAGGAACACGCATGCACCGGTGAAGTCGTCGGGAGTGGCGGCCCGCCCGAGGGGGATCTGGCGCAGGAGGTCCGGCGGCACCATCGAGGGGTCCGGCGGCGCCGTCGCCGGGGCCACGCAGTTCACGCGGATGCCGTGGGCGCCCAGCTCGAAGGCCATGACCTGGGTGAGGTGCGCCACCGCCGCCTTCGACGCCGCGTAGTGCGCGCCCTGCCCGCGGGTGATCGTCAGCCCGGCCTGCGAGCCGACGTTGAGGATCACGCCTCCGCCGGCGGCGATCATCGGGCCGAGCGCCGCCTGGCTGCAGAGGAAGACGCCCCGCAGGTTCACCCCGAGGACGCGGTCCCACTCCTCGACGGAGATCTCGGCGAACGTGCGCCGGAACCAGATCCCGGCGTTGTTGACCAGCACGTCGACCCCTCCGTGGTCGGCGTGCACCCGGTCGAACAGGGCCTGCACGCTCTCGGCCGAGGCCACGTCGACCTGCTCGTCGCAGATCCGGCCGTCGGGATGGCCCGGGTCGAGATCGGCGGCGATCACCGTCGCGCCCTCCGCCGCGAAGCGCGACGCGATGGCGGCCCCGATGCCCCGGCTCCCGCCCGTGACGAGCACCACCCGCGTCAAGTTCCCACCTCCTGGTCTAGCTGAATAAAGATAACCTACGCTGGATGCTCACGTTTGACTGCGACGTCGCCGTCATCGGCGGCGGGGTCGGCGGCGGCAGCGCCGCCCTCGCCTTCGCCGGGGCCGGCAGCTCCGTCCGGCTCTTCGAACGACGCGACCTCGCCCGTGACCCGAACCGTGGCGACCTGCTGCACCCGCCGACGGTGGCGATCCTCCGGCGGCTCGGGCTCGTCGAGCTCTTCGAGGCCCGGGGCGCGGTCCGGCTCCGGGGCGTGTCGGTGGTCGATCCGAGCGGCGAGATCGACCTGCACACCACGGTGCCCGGCTCGATGATCCTCAACCACGCCGAGATGGAGGCCGCCTTCCTCGACGCGGCGGCGTCGGCGGGCGCCACGATCCGGCCGGCGCCGGCCCGGGCGCTGGTGCCGGACGGCGACGGGTGGCGGGTCGCGACCGATGACGGCGCGACCCGTGCCCGCCTCCTCGTCGGGGCCGACGGCGCGGGCTCCCTCACCCGCCGGACGCTCGGGATCGACCTCGCCGACGACCACGAGTACGACAACTGCATCGTCGTGCTGCACGCCACCTGCCCGTCCTGGCTGGAGCCCGACCAGGGCTGGCAGGTGATCCACCCCGAGGGCGCGGTGTTCATCCTGCCGACCACGCCACGCGGTCGCGTCCGGCTCGTCGTGCTGATCCGGCGTGACGACGCCAGGCGGTGGATGACCGCCGGCGAGGCCCAGCTCGACGACCTCCTCGGCCGGCGGCACCCACGGCTGTCGGGCCTCGACCTGATCAGGCGGGGCGGCTCCCACGTCTACCGGCTGCGCCGGACGCACGCCGCCCGCTACACCGGTCCGCGCGCGGCGCTCGTGGGAGACGCCGCCCACACCATCCACTCGATGGGCGGCCAGGGCCTGAACATCGCCATCCAGGACTCGGTCAAGCTCGCCGAGCTCGTGGCGCCGGCCCTGCACGGCGGGGATGGCGCGGCGGTGGCCGCGGCGCTGCACGACTACGAGGCGGTGCGCCGCCCGATCAACGCCGAGGTGATCGAGCGCGCCGACGCGGCCTCGCACCAGGCCAGGCCGGGTGCGGATGCCTTCGCCCGGGCGCTGGCGTTCTACCGGCAGGCGATGGCGGACCCCGCCCACCTCCAGCGCAACCGCCCGAGCCTCGGCGGCCGCGAGGGCTGACGCCGCCCCTCACCCCCGCAGGATCAGATCGGCGGCCTTCTCGGCCACCATGATCACCGGCGCGTTCGTGTTGCCGCTGGTGATCGTCGGGAAGATCGAGGCGTCGACCACGCGCAGCCCCTCGACGCCGCGGACCCGCAGCTCGGGGTCGACCACGGCGTCGTCGTCCGAGCCCATCCGGCAGGTGCCACAACCGTGGTAGGGCCGGAACGAGTGCACCCGCAGGAACTCGGTCCAGTCCTCGTCGGACTGCACGTGCCCGCCGGGGAGGTCCTCGACGACCGACCGCTCCTTCATCGCCGGCGCCTGGAAGATCTGGCGCGCCAGCCGGCATGCGGCGATGAGGGCCTGCATGTCCTCGTCACCGACGAGCGAGTGCTCGATGGTGGGCGTGGCGGTGGGGTCGGTCGACGCCAGCCGCACGGTGCCCCGCCCCTTCGGGTGGACGAAGCTCGGGTACACCATCAGCCCGTGCGGCCGTGGCTTGACGTCGTGGATGTTGTGCGTCGAACCCGGGGCGCTGCGATCGGCGGCGAAGTCGAGCCCGATCGGCATGAGGATGATCTCGCACTCCGTCGGCCGCTCGCCCGTGAGCGGGGAGAACACGACCGCCGAGCACGTCATCGTCAGGGCGCCCTCGCCGCGGAGCAGGAAGTCGAGGCCGTGCCGGAGGGCCCGCCGGGGCTTCAGCTCCTCGAAGAGGGTGTCGGCCGTGGTGCGGTACTGGAGGAGGCCGTAGGCGTGCTCCTGCAGGTTCGTGCCGACGCCCGGGCGGTCGACGCGCACCTCGATGCCGTGCTCACGCAGGTGGTCCGCCGGGCCGATGCCCGACAGCATCAGGAGCTTCGGGCTCACCACCCAGCCGGCGCTGAGGATCACCTCACGGGCCGCCCGGGCCACCCGGAGCCGGCCCTGGTGCCGGTACTCGACACCGGCGGCCCGGGTGCCCTCGACGACGATCCGCGTGGCGTAGGCCCCGGTGCGGATCGTGAGGTTGCGGCGCCGGCGGACCGGGGCCAGGTAGGCCCGCGAGGCGCTGCTGCGGAGGCCCCGCCGCTGCGAGACCTGGGCCACCGAGACACCTTGCTGGCGAACCCCGTTGTAGTCGGGGTTCGGCGCGTGGCCCGTCTGCTCGGCCGCGAGGAGGAAGTCGTCGACCGCCTCGAGCGGCAGCCGGGCCTTGCGCACGCCGATCGGGCCGCTGGTCCCCCGGCGGGGCGCCGGCCCGTCGGTGTAGCTCTCGGCCCGCTCGAAGTAGGGCAGGACGTCCTCGTAGCCCCAGCCCGGGCTGCCGCGGTCGCGCCAACCGTCGAAGTCGGACGGCTCGCCGCGGACCCACAGCATCATGTTGATCGAGCTACCACCCCCCATGACCTTGCCGGCCGCCCAGGTGTCGACCATGCCGTTGCGTGAGGGGTCGGGGGCGCCGACGTACCTCCAGTCGAACCGGGCGGGCTGCTTCGCCGTGCCCGCCGGGATCTTCAGGGTCAGGTGACGGTCCCAGCCGCCGGCTTCGAGGAGCAGCACCCGCGTCGACGGGTCGGCGGACAGGCGGTTGGCCAGCACGCAACCCGCCGAGCCGCCCCCGACGATGACGTAGTCCCACTCGGTCTGGTCGCCCACACGGCGCGTCATGGTCACATCTCCTTCACGGGCACGGGAGCAGGGGCAGGTGGTGGAGACCCCGCAACTGGTTGGCGGGGCCGCGCTCGACACCGTCCGCGTCGATGTCGTAGTCCGGGAACCGGGCGAGCAGCTCCTCGAAGGCGACCCGGGCCTCGAGCCGGGCCAGGTTGGCGCCCAGGCAGCGGTGGACGCCGAAGCCGAACACGATGGGACGCTCGAAGCGGCGCCGGATGTCGAACAGCTCCGGATCGGTGAACACCTGCTCGTCGTGGTTGGCCGCGCCCATGAGGAGCAACACCCGGGAGTCCTTCGGGATCGTCGTGCCGTGGAGCTCGACGTCCCGCGTCGTCCACCGCCCTTCGATGGGTGCCGGGTTGTCCCAGCGCAACATCTCGTCGACGGCGTTCGCCACCAGGCGCGGGTCGCGCGCCAGCTCGGCACGCTGGTCCGGATACCACCACAGGGCCACGGTGCCGTTGCCGACGAGGTTGGTGACCGTCTCGTGGCCGGCGGCGGCGAGGAGCAGGAACTGGGCGGTGATCAGCTCGTCGGAGAGCCGCCGGGTGTTGCCGTCGTCGTCGACGACCTCGGCGGCGATGAGCATCGAGATGATGTCGTCCTGCGGGTGCCGCCGGCGCTCGACCACCAGCTCGTGGAGCAGGGTGATGCTCTCGAAGATGGCCGCGACGGCGTCCTCGCTCGGCCGGCCCGCGCTGGCGGGGTCCGGGTCACGGGCGCCGGCGCGGAGCGACAGGTCGTGGATGGTCTGGCGGAGGTCGGCCGGCAGGCCGATCAGCTCGCCGATGACGTCGAGCGGCAGCCGCAGGGCGAAGTCCTGGACGACGTCGAACCGCGCCCGATCCCGCAAGGCGTCGAGGTACCGGGCGGCGACCCGGCGGATGAACGGCTCCAGCTCGCCCACCCGCCGGGGGGTGAACACCCGGGAGAGCAGCTTGCGCAGCCAGGTGTGGTCGGGCGGATCGGTCGAGATCAGGAACCCCATGCCCTTGTCGGTGCCGGCCGGGGTGACCCCCTCGCCGGAGATGAACGTCGCCGGGTCACCCATGGCGCCCAGCACGTCGTCGTACCGGGTCAGCGCGTAGAAGCCCAGCTCCGGGTGGCGGTAGACGGGCGCCTCCCGGCGCATCCGCTCGTACACGGGGTACGGGTTGTGCTGGATCTCCGGCGCGTACGGGTTGTAGTCGAGCCGGGGCGCGGGTTCGGCGGCGATGCTCATGTCAGCGGGCGTCGACCGGCATGCCGTACCACGCCTCGTGCCCGGCGGGCATGGTCGCGGTCATCGGACGAGGACCTCCCGGTACGCGCCGAGCAGCTCGGCCTGGCGCTGGCGGGCGTCCCGGAGGTGGGCTTCCTTCACCAGGTCGTAGCCCCGGATCTGCTCCGGGACGCTGGCGATCTCCACGGCCAGCTCGTGGTTGTCGACGTCGAGGCCGCGGAGCAGCTCCTCGATGGTCGCCTCGTACTCACCGATGAGCGCCCGCTCCTCGCGGCGGTGGGCGGTCCGGCCGAAGATGTCGAGCGGGGTGCCCCGCAGCCGCTTGCCCCGGGCGAGCAGGGCGAAGCCGCGGCGCATCCAGGGGCCGAACGTGCGCTTCCTGGCCCGGCGGGTGTCGGGGTCACGCCGGTTGAGGATCTGCGGGGCGAGGTTGAACTCGACCCGGAGGTCACCCTCGAACTGCTCGTCGAGGCTCTGCCAGAACTCGCGGTCGCCCATGAGGCGGGCCACCTCGTACTCGTCCTTGTAGGCCATGAGCTTG
>DASSGC010000594.1:0-4835 GCA_035693765.1 Acidimicrobiales bacterium | reverse complement strand
CTCGCCGCCGCCGGGACCGTCGTGCTGCTCGGCGATGGCCAGGAGCTTGACGACGTAGCCCATCTTGGCGGCGTAGTCGATGTCGGCGGTCGTGATGCCCGAGATGCCCTCGTTGAACACGTCGCCGGCCACCACCCGCACGCCGAAGGCGATGGAGGCGATGATCGCCGCCTTGGCCGCCGCGTCGTGGCCCTCGACGTCGGCCGTGGGGTCGCGCTCCGCGAACCCGAGGCTCTGGGCCTCGCTGAGGGCGTCGGCGTAGGAGGCGCCGGCCTCGGTCATGCGGGTGAGGATGTAGTTGGTGGTGCCGTTGACGATGCCGAGGATGCGGACGATGCGCTCACCGGCCAGCGACTCCCGCAGCGGCCGGATGATGGGGATGCCCCCCGCCACCGCCGCCTCGAACAGCAGGTCGACGCCGGCCTCCTCCGCCGCTGCGAACAGCTCGGCTCCCACGTTGGCCAGCAGTTCCTTGTTGCCGGTCACCACCGGCTTGCCGGCCTTGAGGGCGGCGAGGATGAGCTCCCGGGCCGGTTCGATGCCCCCGATGACCTCGACCACCACGTCGACGGCGGGATCGACCACCACCCCGGCGGCGTCGAGCGTGAGCACGCCCTCGGGCACCTCGACGGGCCGCTCGCGGGCCAGGCTGCGCACGGCCACGCGCGTCACCTCGAGCCGCAGCCCGGTGCGGGCGGCGATGGCGTCGCTCCGCTGGGCGATCAGCTCGAACAGCGGCGCGCCGACGTTCCCGCAGCCGAGCAGGCCGACGCGGACGGGTTCGGGGGTCACGGCGGGCCATGGTACGGCCAGGCCGGCCCGACCACGAAGGCCGTTGGCGCCCGACCGCCCGGGACCGGCGGGGTCGGCGGGGTCGGCGGGGTCGACGGCGGCCGGGAGCGGGGCCGACGGCGGCCGGGAGCGGGCCGGCCGCCCGTGGGCCGCGTCAGAGGTCCAGGCGGACCAGGTCGTCGAAGGTCTCGCGCCGCACGACCAGCCGGGCGTCGCCGTCGCGGGCGAACACCACCGGCGGGCGGGGCACCTTGTTGTAGTTGGAGCCCATCGAGTGGCCGTAGGCGCCGGTGACCGGCGTGGCCAGGATGTCGCCCACCGCCACGTCGGCGGGCACCCGGGCGTCGCGGACCAGCAGGTCGCCCGACTCGCAGTGCTTGCCGACCACGGTCACGGTCCGGGGGCGGACGGCGTCGGGCTCCCGGGGCAGGAACGTCTCGTAGCCGCTCCCGTAGAGCACCGGCCGGGGGTTGTCGCTCATGCCCCCGTCGACGGCCACGTAGGTGCGGATGCCGGGGATCTCCTTGACCGTGCCCACGGAGTAGAGGGTGATCGCGGCCTGGGCGGCGATCGCCCGGCCGGGCTCGGCCGTGATCCGGCTGGTGATGCCCGCGGCGCGGCAGGCGTCGATCAACACCCGGCCCCACTGCGACAGGCTCGGCGCCTCCTCCCCCGCCATGTAGGGGACGCCGAGGCCGCCGCCCACCGACAGCTCCGGCAGCGCGAGATCGCGCACCCACGGGGCCACGACCTCGACCGCCTGGCGGAAGAAGTCCGCCACGAACACCTGGCTGCCGATGTGGAGGTGCACGCCCACCAGGTCGACGGCCGGCGACCCGGCCGCCCGGTCCACCGCCTTGGCCAGGTCGCCCCCGGCGACGCCGAAGCCGAACTTCGAGTCGGTCTGGCCGGTCTGCACGAACTCGTGGGTGTGGGCCTCGACGCCCGGCGTGGCCCGCAGGAGCACGGTCGGCACGCGGCCGTCGGCGGCGTGGAGCCGCTCCAGGCGGTCGAGCTCGTCGAAGCTGTCGACGACGGTGCGGCCGACGCCGACCTCCCGGGCCCGGGCCAGCTCGGCGTCGCTCTTGTTGTTGCCGTGGAGCACCAGCCGGTCGGGCGGCACGCCGGCCGTCAGCGCGACGTGCATCTCGCCGCCGGTGGCGACGTCGAGGTGCATGCCCTCCTCGTGGACCAGGCGGGCCATCGCCAGGCAGAGGAACGCCTTGCCCGCGTAGGAGACGCCGGGCCCGAAGGTGGCGACGGCCTCCCGGCAGCGGGCGCGCAGGTGGTCCTCGTCGTAGACGAACAGCGGCGTCCCGAACTCGGCGGCGAGGTCGGCGAGCGAGCAGTCGCCGACCGACAGCCAGCCGTCGTCGCCGATGGTGGCCGAGTCGGGCAGCAGGCCCCAGGGCAGCGGCCGGGCCGCGTACTCGCCCGAGCCGCCGGAGGGGGCGGGAGCGACGCTCACATCGACTCCGGCGCGGCGACGCCCAGCACGTCGAGGCCGACGGCGAACCCGATCCGCGCGGCCTCCACCAGCCACAGCCGGGCCTGGGTGGTGGCGGGCGGGACGTCGTCGCCGAGGACGCGGCAGTCGTGGTAGAAGCCGTGGAAGCGGTCGGCCAGCTCGCGCACCCAGGCCGTCACCTTGTGGGGGGCGCGCTCGACGCAGGCCAGCTCCACGATCTCGGGCAGGGTCGAGAGGGTGCGGAGCAGCTCGGTCTCGCGCTCGTGGGTGAGCGGTGCCAGGTCGACGCCGTCGAGGTCGGCCCGGGCCACCCCCCGCTCGCCGGCCTTCTTGCCGATCGAGTGGATGCGGGCGTGCGCGTACTGGACGTAGTAGACGGGCGACTCCCGCGACTCCGAGCGGACCCTGTCGAGGTCGATGGTGGGCGACTGGTCGAGCGAGGCGACCAGCGACAGCAGGCGCATCACGTCGGGGCCGATGTCGTCGACCAGGTCGTCGAGGTCGACGGCGTTGCCGAGCCGCTTGCCGATCCGGCCGCCGGCCAGCGACACCATCTGGCCGATGCGGACCTCCAGGCGCCCACGCTCGACACCGAGCGCCTCGACGCCGGCGAGCAGGCTGGCGACCTGGCCCTGGTGGTCGGCGCCCCACACGTTGATCACGCGGTCGAAGCCGCGGATGAAGAACTTGTTGCGGTGGTAGGCCAGGTCGCCGGCCAGGTAGGTGTAGTCGCCGCCCTGGTCGGCCGACTTGCGGACCACCCGCTTCTCGCGGGGGTCGCCGAACTCGGCGGTCTTCAGCCAGAGCGCGCCGTCCTCCTCCCAGACGAGGCCCTTGGCCTGCAGGTCGGCGATCGTCTCGGCGACGGCCGCCGACTCCTCGATCGAGGCCTGGCTGAACCACTCGTCGAAGTGGATGTGCACCGAGGCCATCTGGCCCTGGATGAACCGGAGGATGTGCTGCGCGGCCCACCGGCCGGCCTCGGTGATGTCGTCCGGGCCGTCGTAGGCGCAGGCGAGGCCCTTCACGAAGCCGCTGGGGTAGCCGCCCTCGGGCAGGGGGACGCCGGCCTGCCGGGCGAGCACGGACTCGCCGAGGCGCCGGATCTGCCCGCCCGTGTCGTTCACGTAGTACTCGCGGGTGACCTCGTAGCCGCACCGGGCCAGCAGCCGGGCGAGGGCGTCGCCGTAGGAGGCGAACCAGCCGTTGCCGACGTGGATCGGGCCGGTCGGGTTGGCGGAGACGAACTCGACCATCACCCGCTCGCCGGCGCCGAAGTCGAGGCGGCTGTAGCCGGCCTCGCCCTGGGTGACGACCTCCCGGAGCACGTCGTGGAGCCAGGTGGGCGCTAGGTGGAAGTTCACGAAACCCGGCCCGGCGACCTCCGTCCGCACGACGTGGGGCGGCGGATCGGCCGTGAGGATCTCGACGAGCTGGCCGGCGAGCTCCCGGGGGTTCCGCCCCGCCGCCCTGGCCGAGGCGAGCGCGACGTTCGACGACCAGTCCCCGTGCTCCCGGCGGGCCGGTCGCTCCAGCGTCACCGTGGCGGGCGGTTCCACCCCGACCTTGTCGAGGGCACTGCGCAGGGACGCTTCGAGCACGTCGCGGATCATGGTCACCAGGGCGTTCGTCGGAGATCGGGGTCAATCGATGCTACCGGCCCCGCTCACGACCCCCGAACCCGGTTCCGGCCCGGCGGGCGTGTCCGGCGGGGGCACGGTCCGCCCCGCCCCGGGCCACCACCGAACCGGCGTCCGCCGCGCTCATGCGGTGCGAGATCGCGGCCGGCCACCACCGAACCGGCGTCCCGCCGCGCTCATGCGGTGCGAGATCGCCGCCAGAAGCGGTGGGCCCGCCGGCCCTGCCAACCGCCCGCACCCGCCACCGCCCACCGAACCGGCGTCCCTCCGCGCCCATGCCGTGCGAGGTCGCCGCCAGAACGAGCAGGCGCACCGGCAGGCCCGGGCCACGGTCGCGTCGGCGGCGGCTCCCGGTGGCCCATGGCTGCGAACCTGCCACCGGAACGGCGGTCCGCCCACTGCGAGGCACGAGCACTCGCCGCCCCACCGCCGACCCGGTTCGGCCGGAGCGGGCGGGGGCGCTACCCTGTCCCCTCCCGCCCTCGTAGCTCAGGGGATAGAGCATCGGCCTCCGGAGCCGTGTGCGCAGGTTCGAATCCTGCCGAGGGCGCTGCTGTAGACGGGCCGTGAACTGGGCAAACGCCCTGGTCACGGCCCTTCGTCGTTTTCGCCGTCGTTGACCGCCGTTGCCCCGGATCGCCCGATGGCTGGGCCACAGCGTCGAGACGCTCGTGTGGATCTATGTCGGAGTGCTCGATGGTGATGACGCCGAGGCGATGCGGCGGACCGACGCTGTCTCGGGAGCGCCCCCAGCCATGTGGCGGCACAGGCGTGGCGGCAGTCGTAGACCCGCATCGATGCGCGGCCGGCCGCCTTGCATGCCCGCTTGAGGGGCGCGCCCCCAGTTCGATGGGGTCGGCCGGCGCCCTATTGTCGTTCCGAACAGCAGCTCGCCGGGGCGGCTGGTGCGGTCGTCGATCCACGAGCGCCTCCAG
>DASSGC010000593.1:0-8613 GCA_035693765.1 Acidimicrobiales bacterium | reverse complement strand
TGGCGGTCCCGACGGGATTTGAACCCGCGGCCTCCGGCTTGACAGGCCGGCGTGCACTCCAAACTGCACCACGGGACCGAGATCTCCTAGCGACGCACCCCCAACGGGATTCGAACCCGTGTTACCGCCTTGAAAGGGCGGCGTCCTGGGCCACTGGACGATGGGGGCTCGGCCCGCCGGTTGGGCGTCGGAACACACTAGCAGCCGCCCCGCTTGCTCCAAACCTCGTGGTCAGCGGCCCTTGTCCGGCGGTTGTCCGGCGGTTGTCCGGCGGTGCGACGCCGGCGGGCGCGACGGCCTAGGCTCCCTCGCTCATGAGGACGCGCTCCCGGATCGTCGCTGCGGTGGCCCTGGCGCTGGCCGCCGCCGCGTCGGCGGTGGGGTGCAGCACGGGTGAGGCGTCGCCCGTTGCGTCGAGCAGCGTGCCCCCGCAGGACCTCCCGGCCTGCGAGGAGATCTACAAGCAGGGCGCGAAGGTCGAGGTGCCGTTCGGCATCGCCTGCGTGAAGGACGGGAAGCTCATCTCGCCCCAACCCACCGACCTCGAGTGCACCGACGGCCGCCGGCTCCTCTACAACGACCTGGCGTGGGGCTTCCTCGGCGACGTGATGACGCTCACCCCCGACGACGACGTGTCGAAGGCGCCGGAGAACGCGGTCGACGAGTGCCTGTCGCCGTCCGCCGTGCCTGTGGGGCCGCCGTCGTCCTGACCGGCCGCCGGAGGCCGGCCGCGGCACCGGCGGGCCGGCCTACCCGGCCTCCCGGTCTACCCGCGGGCGTCGACGTTGGGTGGCGGCAGGTCGGTGCTGAGGGCGTCCACGACCTGCGACAGCAGCCAGCCCAGGTACTCGTAGACCGCGTAGGCGGGCGCCAGCGGGTCGCTCTCCTCGAGCACGGGAAGCTCCTCGTCCACGTCGAGGCGGGTGCCCAGCACCAACCGCAGCGAGTTGAGCGTGCCCATCCACGCCGTCAACCCGTCCGCGTCGAGCTGGCTGCCGTCGAGCGTCTGCTCCACGACGTCGAGCGCCGCCAGCCGGTGCTCCAGCAGCTCGTCCCGGGTCAGGACCTGGTAGCCGGCGTCCCGCTCGGGATCGTTGGCGTAGGCCGGGGGGAACAGCCGCTTCACGGAGGGGTCGTCGGTCGAGGCCAGGAGCTGCTCCCGGAGCTGCTCGACGAGGTCGCCGACGAGCGCCCGCTCGTTGGGGCGCAGCTTCACCTGGTAGCGGCCGGCACCCTTCCGCTTCACCCGGTCGCGGTCGAACATCACCACGTCGCCCGCCTCAGTCCTGTTGCATCGTGGCCCACAGGCCGTGCTCGTGGAGCCGGAACACGTCGAGCTCGGCCTTCTCCCGGGTGCCGCTCGACACGACGGCCCTGCCCTCGTAGTGGACGGCCAGCATCAGCTTCTCCGCCACCTCCAGCGGGTAGCCGAACAGCTTCTGGAGCACGAAGGTCACGTACGACATCAGGTTGATCGGGTCGTTCCACACGATGACGACCCACGGGCGGTCGGGATCGACGTCGGTGTCGCCGACCGGCTGGTCGGTCTCTGCGGGCGCCGTCATGGGAGCGGCGGGACCGGCGATGACCACACCTCCATTGTCGCACGGTCGGCGCTCAGACCGTCGCGGGCTCGGCGGAGGGCGTCCGCGCCGCCCCGGCCGTCGCCGGGGCGACGACCGGTGGGCGCACCGCCAGCCACACCCGCAGCACGGCGATCCACACGCAGGCGGCGCCGAAGACGTGGAACCCGACGAGCAGCGCGGGCACGCCGGTGAAGTACTGCCAGTAGCCGATGGCGGCCTGCCCGACCAGCACCACCAGCAGGGTGTGGAGGCGCTGGCCGACGGCGTCGCCGGCGTCGCCCCGGTGGGCGCGGCGGGCGGCGGCGACGGTGAGTGCCAGGAACACCACCATGGTGATGCCGTGCACCCGCACGACATCGCCCACCACCAGGTCGAGCCGGTCGGCCCGCTCGTCGCCGGCGTGGGGGCCGCTCCCGGTGACGAGCGTGCCGGTCACCACCACCGCGGCCGCCGCCACGAGCAGGGCACGGCACAGGGCGACGAGGCGTGGCGTCGCCAGCTCCCGCCGTGCCGGCGGTGCCGGCGGCGCCGCGGCGCCGGACGGGGCGGGACCGGTGTCGGGGTCCGGCAGCGAGGCCCGCTCCAGCAGGACGACGGCGTTCCACACCGAGCCGATCGACAGGAGGAAGTGCCCGATGACCGACACGGGCGACAGCTCGAGCCAGACGACCAGGGCACCGACGAGGGCGTTCGCCACCACCCAGGCCGGCAGGCCGAGCGACCAGCGGTAGAGGTCGGGCCGGAAGGGCCGCCGCCACCGGGCACCCAGCACCGCGGCCACCGTGAACAGCATGAGCACGCCGGTGATGAGCCGGTTGACCCACTCGACCATCCCGTGGACGTCGCTGGCCGAGCGGGGCGTGAAGCTGTCGGCCTCGCACGTCGGCCAGGTCGAGCAGCCCAGCCCGGAGCCGGTCAGCCGCACGGCCGCGCCCGTCACCATGATGAGCACGAGCGAGGCGAGGGCGGCGACCACGATGCGCCGGTAGCCGGTCGGGGAGATGCGCGGCGGCCGCACGCCGGCCAGGGTAGGAGCACGGCGGGCCGCGGACCGAATGCGGGTGGGGACACCGGCGGGCCCGGGGTCGGCGGGGCGCCGCCCGCCGCCCGGGGCTGCGACCCGCGGCACGATCGTGGGGGCTGACGGGGCGGCGACGAGCGGCCGCCGGCACCCGGCGGGCGGGCGGCGCGGCCAGCGGCTGCGTTGGCCCGCTTCGGGGAGCCAGCCCTAGGCTGCGCGGCGTTGTGCTGACCGCCCAAGAGCTCTCGATCCCCTCGTTGCGCTCGCAGATCGGCGACTACGTGGCGCTCACCAAGCCGCGCATCATCGAGCTGCTCCTCGTGACCACGGTGCCCACCATGATCGTGGCCGAGCGCGGGCTGCCGTCGCTGTGGCTGATGGTGAGCACGGTGCTGGGCGGCACCCTGGCCGCCGGCGGGGCCAACGCCGTCAACATGTACGTCGACCGCGACATCGACAAGGTGATGTCGCGCACCAGGAACCGGCCCGTCGCCAGCGGCCGCATCGCGCCCCGCTCCGCGCTCACCTTCGCGGTGACGATCGAGGCGGTCGCCTTCCTGTTCCTGTGGTCGACCGTCAACCCGCTGTCGGCGGCCCTGGCGCTCGGGGCGTGCCTCTTCTACGTCTTCGTCTACACGCTGTGGCTCAAGCGCACCTCCAGCCACAACATCGTGATCGGCGGCGCCGCCGGCTGTGCACCGGTCCTCATCGGCTGGGCGGCCGTCACGGGCTCGCTCGCCTGGGCACCGCTGGTGCTGTTCGCGCTGATGTTCTACTGGACGCCGCCGCACTTCTGGGCGCTCGCCATCCGCTACCGCGACGACTACGCGAAGGTCGACGTGCCGATGCTGCCGGTGGTCGCGAGCCTGCGCACCACGGCGACGCGCATCCTCCGCTACACGGTCGTGCTGTGGGGGCTGTCGCTCGTGTTCGCATCGGTCGCCGGGATGGGACCGCTCTACGTCGGCGCGGCGCTGGTGCTCGGCGGCATCTTCACCTGGTACGCCGTGCGCCTCTGGCGCGACCAGACGTCGCAGATGGCGATGCGGGTGTTCCTGTGGTCGATCTCCTACATCACGTTGCTGTTCGGCGCCATGGCCGCCGACCAACTCGTCCGATCGGGGCTCTGATGTCCAGTCCGGTTTTTCGTGGCCTCGACACCCATGTGACTAGATTCCCGAGCACAGCCAGTCTCCTGACCAGGGTGCGTTCATGACCGTGACCGAAGCTCCCCGCGACGCCGCCGTCGAGGCAGCCGCCGCGCCGTCCCCGTCGGCTCCGCCGACCGGGCTGGCCGCGGTCGTCGGCACCGGCGACCCGCGCATCGTCGGCAAGCTCTTCGTCGGCACCTCGCTGCTGTTCCTGCTGGTCTCCGGCGTCGCCGGGGCCCTGGTCGGCGTCGAGCAGTTCGACAGCGCCAGCAGCGACATCTTCGGTGCCGACACGGCGCTGCGGGTCTTCACGCTGCACTCCACCACCGCGTTGTTCCTCGGCGTGCTGCCGCTGTTCGTGGGGCTGGCGACCGCGGTGGTGCCGCTCCAGGTCGGCGCCTCGACGGTCGCCTTCCCCCGGGCCAGCGCCGCCGCCTTCTGGACCTGGCTCGTCTCGGGCGCGCTGGTGCTCGCCGCCTACGGCTTCGACGGTGGCCCCTTCGGCACCGACGCCGACATGGTCGGGCTCTACGTCGCCGGCGTGATCGCCACCGTCATCGCCCTGGTGGTGGCCACCGTCTCGGTGGTGACCACGGTCATCACGCTGCGGGCGCCGGGCATGAGCCTGCGCCGGACGCCCCTGTTCTCGTGGTCGGTGCTGGTGGCCGGCAGCGTGTGGCTGCTGACCCTGCCGGTGCTGGCGGGCGTCCTGCTGCTCGCCTACCTCGACCTGCGCTACGGGCAGCAGTTCCTGGGCGGCTCGTCCGGTCTCTACGACCGGGTGGCCTGGCTGTTCTGGCAGCCGACGCTCTACGTGTTCGCGGTGCCGGCCCTCGGCGTGATCGCCGACGTCGTCCCGGTGTTCGCCCGCCGGCGCCACCAGCGCCACAGCGCCGCGATGGTGCTGATCGGGTTGGCCGGTGCGCTCGGGTTCGGCGCCTGGGCCCAGCTCGGGGCCTCCGTCGACGGCAGCGCCAACCCCGCTCCGTGGCTCGACGAAGGCCCCTGGATCGTCGTCGGCGTGCTGGCCGTGGTCCCCGTGCTCGGCCTGCTCGGGCTGTGGACGCTCACCCTGCTGACCGGCCGGGTGCGGCTCGGCACGCCGCTCGTGGTGGCGCTGTTCAGCGGGCTGCTGCTGCTGACCGGCATCGGGGGCGGGGTGGCCACGGTGATCGACGGCCTCGACCTGACGGGCACCACCTGGATGACCGCGCAGGCCGACCTGGTCCTGCTGGGCGCCGCGCTCGGCGGGTTGGCCGGGGTCGCCTTCTGGGCCCCCAAGCTGTACGGCAGGCTCCTGCCCGACGTGCTGACGCGGCTGGGCGCCACCCTCGTGGCCGTCGGTGCCTTCGTGGCCGCCGTGCCCCAGGCGATCGCCGGCCTGGCCTACGACCAGGCCCGGTTCGTGGCCGGGGGCGTCGGCGCCGTCGACCCCGGCGACCTGGAGACGGTCGAGACGCTCGACCTGGTCTCGGCCGTCGGCCTCGCCGTCGTCGTGCTGGGCGGGCTGGCCGTGGCGGGTGCGCTGGTGGCCCGCCGCCGCGTCGACGGGCCGGGCGACGACCCGTGGACCGGCCACACGCTGGAGTGGACCACCTCGTCGCCGCCGCCCGTGGGGAACTTCGCCACCCTGCCCGCCATCACCTCCGAGGCGCCGCTGTACGACGCCCGCTACGCCCCGGCGAACGAAGGAACGGAGGCATCGGCCTGATGGCCACCACCAGCGCTGACCTCGAGATCTTCGCCGGAGCGCCGGCCCCGCCGCCGTCCCGGCCCCGCGTCCTGCTGGTCGGGACGGCCCTCGCCTCCGGCGCAGCGGCCGCCCTGGTGCTGTCGCTGATCGCCCTCTACGCCAGCATCCGCCACGACGTGCTGGCCAGCGGGGAGCCGTGGCTTCCCGAGGAGGCCAACCTCCAGCTCACGCCCGGCAGCATGGGCATGGTCACCCTGGCCATGTCGCTCATCACGGTGGCGTGGATCGTCCAGGCGCTCCGCAACGACGACCGCACCCACGCCCTGCTGGCGTTCGGGCTCACGATCCTGCTCGGGGCGGCCTACATCAACGGCGTCGCCTTCGGCTGGCAGCAGCTCGGTCTCGGGGTCACCGGCTCGACGCAGGCGCTGCTGATCTACACGATCACCGGCCTCCACGTCGCCATGGTCGGCGTGGGGATGGCCTACCTCGCGGTCATGGCCTTCCGGGCGCTCGGCGGCCAGCTCACCGGCCGGGCGGCGGAGGGCGTCGCCGCCGTCGTCCTGTACTGGTACGTGACCGTCGGCGTCTACGCCGTGGTCTGGTACGCGATCACGATCACGAAGTAAGGCGCAGCGGATGATCACGACAGGCTCCAAGTGGTTCTTCGGCCTCGGGTTGGTCTCGCTCGTCCTGGCCGCCGCGTACGGCTGGACCACGGGCGGCAACGGGCTCGGGCCGCTGACCATCGGGTACAAGGGCGCCGTCGGCGACCACTTCGGCTACGGCATCCTGGTCACCGGGGCGCTGCTCAGCATCCTCAACGGCGTGGTGCTGACCGCCACCCGTGACGCCGACGCCGAGGCCGTCGCCCAGGTGGCGGGGTCGGAGACGGTTCCCGCCGTCACGCCCGCCGGCACCAGCTACTGGCCGCCCGTCGCCGCCTTCGGTGCCGCCCTCGTGGTGGTCGGGCTCGTGGCCGAACCGGGGTTGTTCATCGCCGGCCTGATCGTCCTCGGGATCGTGCTCGTCGAGTGGACGGTGCAGGCCTGGGCCGACCGGGCCACCGGCGACCCGGAGACGAACCGCCGCATCCGCAACAAGGTCATGAACCCGATCGAGTTCCCGGCGGCCGGGGTGCTCGCCCTCGGGCTCGTGGCGATCGGGCTGTCCCGGGCGTTCCTGGCGCTGTCGGCCGACGCGACGGTCTGGGTCGGCATCGCGGTGACGGCGGTGATCGTCGTCGTCGGCTTCCTGCTGGCGTCCCGCCCCCGGATCAGCCGGAACGTGGTGGTGGCCCTGCTGCTCGCCGGGGCCGTGGCCGTCGTCGGCCTCGGCGTCGCCGGGGCCGTGGCCGGCACCCGCGACATCGAGCACCACGAGGAAGAGGGCGGGAGCGACGAGGGCGCGCTCGCCACCCCCGACGCCGTCGAGGTCGCCCGATGACCCGTCGCCCGCTGCGCCGCGTCGACCGACACGACGCCACCCGTCAGAGCACGCTCCAAGGAGCCCCGATGACTAAGCGCCGCCGGCTCCTGCCGCTGGCCCTGGTGCCGCTGCTGGTGCTCGCGAGCGCCTGCGCGTCCGACGCCCCGCAGTCGACGCTCGAGCCGGAAGGCCCGTTCGCCCGCAGCATCGACGCCCTGTGGGACGGCGTGTTCGGCATCGCCGTCGTGGTCTTCATCCTCGTCGAGTTCGGCACGCTCGCCCTGGTCCTCAAGTTCCGCAAGCGCAAGGACGACAGCGACGACGACCTGCCGGCACAGCAGCACGGCAACACCCGCCTGGAGATCGCCTGGACGATCGCGCCGGCGATCATGCTCGCGGTCGTCGGCTTCTTCACCCTGCGGACGCTGTTCGACATCAACCAGCGCGACGCCGACGACCTCACCATCCAGGTCACCGGCCAGCAGTGGTGGTGGGAGTACGCCTACGACACCGACGGCGACGGCGAGTACACCGACGAGGACGTGCTCACGGCCAACGACCTCGTGATCCCGGCCGGCCAGGACGTCAACCTCGAGATCGAGTCGAACGACGTCATCCACTCGTACTGGATCCCCACGCTCAACGGGAAGAAGGACGCGGTCCCCGGCCGCACCCACCCGCTCACCATCAACGCCGACGACCCGGGCACCTACATCGGCCAGTGCACCGAGTTCTGCGGGTTGTCGCACGGCTACATGCGCCAGCGGGTCATCGCGCTGGAGCCCACCGAGTTCGAGGCGTGGCTGGAGGCCCAGCAGGACGACGCCGCCGTGCCGCCCGACGACATGGCGGCGGCCGGCGCCGAGCTCTTCACCACCCAGTGCTCGGGCTGCCACCTGGCCAAGGGCATCAACGACCAGGAGTTCGCCGACGCCGGTGCCGGCACCGAGCTGCTGGTGTCGGGCAACGCCCCCGACCTGACCCACTTCGCCAGCCGCGGCGTGTTCGCCGGGGCGATCTTCGACCTGTGGGTCGATCAGGACGGCGACGACATCGTCGAGGCCGACGAGATCGGCGTCGAGTTCAACCGGGCGGCGGTCGAGGCCTGGCTGCGCGACCCGCCCGCGGAGAAGCCCATGTACGCCCACGTGATCCCCGAGCCCGGCGGCGACAAGGTGCGGGGCATGCCCAACCTCCAGCTGCAGGAGGAGCAGATCGACCAGCTGGCCGACTTCCTCCAGACGCTGGACTAGCAGGAGTCAGACATGGCGATCGTCGAACGCCCGACAGCACCACTCGAGCTCTCCCCCGGGGCTGCCACCGTCGCGCGCCCCCTGGGCGGTCTGACGCGCCCGCGGGCGACCACGGGCTGGAAGAGCTGGCTCACCTCCGTCGACCACAAGCGCATCGGTGTCATGTACGGCGCCGCGGCGCTGGTCTTCTTCGCGCGCGGCGGCATCGAGGCGGTCCTCATCCGCGTGCAGCTCGCGGCGCCCGAGCAGAAGCTGTACTCGGCCGACCTCTACAACCAGCTGTTCACCATGCACGGCGTGACGATGATCTTCCTCGTCGTCATCCCGATGGGCGCGGCGTTCATGAACTACCTCATGCCGCTCCAGATCGGCGCCCGTGACGTCGCCTTCCCGCGGCTGAACGCGTTCAGCTTCTGGTGCTTCCTCGGCGGCGGCCTCATGCTCAACACGTCGTGGTTCCTCGGCGGCGGCGCCGACGGCG
>DASSGC010000592.1:0-5561 GCA_035693765.1 Acidimicrobiales bacterium | reverse complement strand
GGGCTCGGCGCTCTGCGCCCCGGCCGGGACCTGAGCGCCCCGGCCCGAAGGCCGGGAGCTGGGCGACCTGGGGGAGATCTGCGGGTGTGCCTACGACCGGCTGTCGACCGAGGTCGACTTCGCGTCCTTCCGGGCGATGTGGTCGGCGGAGGACGCCGACACCAGCGATCCCACCTTCACGGCGATGACCGACGCCTTCACCGGCTGCGCCCTCGCCGGCGGGGGCTGACCGGCTACCACCACTCCTCGTCGAGCTTCGCCTCGATGGCGCGCACGTGCGCCCGGGTGCAGGCGGCGCACAGGCGTTCGGCATCCGCCCCGGCGCGGCGGGTGGTGAGCGACCAGCCGGGCGGCAGCCCGCCCTCGGGCGCCTCCGCCGCGGCGCCGCAGCGGGCGCAGGAGGCACCGTCGTCGGCCACGTCACCAGCATGCCCTCGTGCGGCGAGCACGATCGCGATCCGGATCTGCCAGGCTGGCAGCACGATGGAACGAGAGCTCACCCGCCGCCTCCTGGACGAGGCCGGCGCCACCCGCAACCGCGACGTCCTGGCCGACATCCTCCGCACGGCCCACGGCCTGGCCGGGGACGGCGCCGACCGCCTCGACCTGAAGATCACCCGCGACGCCCTCGCCGAGATGCGCGACGCGTTCCGGCTGTTCGGGGCCTACGAGGGCATCCGCAAGGTCACCGTGTTCGGCTCGGCCCGCACGCTCGCCACCGACCCGCTCTACCACCAGGCACGCGACCTGGCCAACCGCCTGGCCGACACCGGCTGGATGGTCGTGACCGGGGCGGGGCCCGGCATCATGGCCGCCGCCACCGAGGGTGCCGGCGCCGACCGGAGCCTGGGCGTGACCATCCGGTTGCCGTTCGAGGAGACCACGGCCGGGCCGCTCTCGGGCTCCGACCGGGTCGTGAGCATGAAGTACTTCTTCACCCGCAAGCTCATGCTGGTCAAGGAGTCGAGCGGCTTCGTCTCGCTGCCCGGCGGCTTCGGCACCCTCGACGAGACGCTGGAGCTGCTCACGCTGATGCAGACGGGCAAGGCGACGCCCGCGCCGCTCGTGCTGCTCGACGTGCCGGGCCAGACCTTCTGGAAGGGCTGGGAGACGTTCGTCCGCGACGAGCTGGTCGAGCCCGGCTGGGTGTCGCCCCCGGACACCAACCTGTACACGATCACCGACGACGTCGATGCGGCGGTGGACACCATCCGCGGCTTCTGGCGCAACTACCACGGGCTGCGGTGGGTCAGCGACCTGCTCGTGCTGCGCCTCCGGGGGGAGCCCACCGACGCCGAGCTGGCGGAGCTCAACGAGGAGTTCGCCGACCTGGTGACCGAGGGGGCCATCGAGCGCAGCGGACCGCTGCCCGCCGAGATCTCCGACGACGACCAGCTCGACATGCACCGGGTGGTGCTCCGCTTCGACGTGCGCAAGGGCGGCCGCTTCCGGGAGATGATCCAGGCCCTCAACGGTCTGGCCAGCGCGCCCCCGCTCGACCCGGCGGGCTGAACCGGCGGGCCGGCTCCGGTGACCGATCTGGGTGGCTCGCCACCCGGTGCGTCACCGGGACGGCGAGGCCGTCATGCGAGGTCGTCGGGCTCGCGGAGGATCGCCGCCGCCTTCTCCACGGCCCGGCGGGCACGGGTGAGGCGGCGCTCGTCGACCGGCAGCTCCTGGCCGCCGGCGTCGATCGACTCCCGCAGGCGCTCCATGGCCAGGTCGGCCAGCTCCTCGCTGATCGCCTCGAGCCGATGGCGGATGTCGTCGAACTCCCCGGCCATGGCTCCAGCATGCCAGAGGCCCGGATCGGGTCCGGGAACCGCCGGTGTGCCAACGTGGCGGTGATGGCGACCCCGCCGGACGACGTCCACGAGCTCGTGTCCTTCGACGCGCCCCACGAGCACCGCACGGTGTGCATGGACGTCACCTTCCTCACCAGCCCGTGGCGGTGCATCTACGGCCACGGCTGCAAGGGCGTGCTCACCGCCGCGGCCCCCGAGTTGGAGCAGGGCTGCTGCAGCTACGGCGCCCACTTCGTCGACGAGGACGACGCCAACGCCGCCCTGGGGGCGGCCGACCGCCTCACCCGCGCCCAGTGGCAGCACCGGTCGGTGGCCGTGCGCCGCGGCGGCCCGATCCGCCGCACGAGGGACGGCACGCTGGTCACCCGGCTCGTCGGCGACGCCTGCATCTTCCTCAACCGGCCCGGCTTCCCCGGCGGCGCCGGCTGCGCGCTCCACCGCGGCGCGCTCGAGGCGGGCGAGCGGCCCCTCGACTGGAAGCCGGACGTGTGCTGGCAGCTCCCGCTGCGGCTGGTGGAGTCGACCGACGAGTCAGGCCAGGTCGTCTCGACCCTGCGCGAGTGGAAGCGCCGCGACTGGGGCGAGGGCGGGGCCGACTTCCACTGGTGGTGCACCGAGTCGCCGGACGCGTTCGTCGGCACCCGGCCGGTGTACGAGGAGCTGCGCGACGAGATCGTGGCGCTCGTCGGCGAGTGGGCCTACCAGCGGTTCGTCGACTACGTCGCAGCCCGCACGAACGGTGGGCGGGCGCGCACGACCGAGAGCTTCCTGCCTCACCCAGCTCTGCGCCGTAGCTGACACCCGCCACGCGCCTCGGGCAACGACTCCGGGAGCTCCTAGTCGTCGTCGGCGTCGGCCATGCACCACGAGGCATGGTCGTCGCCAGGCTCGGCCCCGCACTCGGGGCACGGCTCGGCGTCCGCCGGGTCAAAGATTGCGGTGAGATCGAGGTCGTTGCTGCGCTTGAGAGCGCGCGCCTCCTCGAATCTGCGATGTCGACCCTTCTTCACGGGCCAGCTCCCACGTAGGTTGCGTTCGGCGGGAAAGTGTATCGCCGGCCGGACCGGCTGATTCGTCCCCGGTGACCGGCCACTCAGGGCGTCCCGACCCCTTTCCTAGCACGTGCGGGGCCAGGAGGGCACTTCACGGGCACGCCGGGGACCCCAGCGGTTCTCTTCGCCGCCCCGTGGAGAGTGCGCGGCCAGGTCACGCCGGCGCGTCTCACCGTGCTGCATTCCCGGTCGGCCGAGCTGTCGAGCCGGTGCTTCCACGCCAAATCGCCACGCGTAGGCCGTGGCGAGCGCCCTATCCGCTCAGCCTCATAGAGTCAGCGTGCGTGGACGCACCCTGGTGGCAATCGGCGGTCTTCTACCAGGTCTACCCCCGGTCGTTCGCCACCTCGCGCCCCGCAGCGACGGGCGACCTGGCCGGCATCGAGGCCCATCTCGACCACGTTGCGTGGCTCGGCGCAGACGCTTTGTGGATATCTCCGTTCTTCCCATCCCCCCAGGCCGACTTCGGCTACGACGTCTCCGACCACTGCGACGTCGATCCTCTGTACGGCGATCTGGCGGCCTTCGACCGGCTGCTGGCCGCATGCCACGCCCGCGGCCTGCGGCTGCTGGTCGACCTGGTGCCGAACCACACCTCCGACCGGCACCCCTGGTTCCAGGCCGCCCGGGCCCGCCGGGACGACCCCCGGCGGGACTGGTACATCTGGCGCGACGGCACCCCCGACATCCCACCCAACAACTGGACCGCGGCGTTCACCGGCGGCCCGGCCTGGACCTGGGACGACGCCACCGGGCAGTGGTACCTGCACCTGTTCCTGCCCGAGCAACCCGACCTGAACTGGGCCAACCCGGCGGTCGTCGCGGCCATGCACGACGTGGTGCGCTTCTGGCTCGACCGGGGCGTCGACGGCTTCCGCGTCGACGTGGTGCACGGCATCGGCAAGGACCCCGCCCTCCCCGACGACCCGGCGGAGACCCGCGGCCTCCCCCACGCCACCCTCAACGACACCCCGCAGACCCACGAGCTGATCCGGGGCCTCCGGCGGGTCGTCGACGGCTACCCGGGCGACCGGCTGCTGCTGGGCGAGGTCTACCTGCTGTCGACCGAGCTGGTGGCCCAGTACTACGGGGCCGGCGACGAGCTGCACCTGGCCTTCAACTTCCCGCCGCTCTACACGCCGTGGAAGGCCGAGCGCTGGTCGCAGCAGATCGCCGAGACCCACCGACTGATCGACGGCCGGGGTGCGTGGCCCACCTGGGTGCTCTCCAACCACGACAACCGGCGGCACCGCTCCCGCTACGGCAGCGAGGAGCGGGCCCGGGCGGCCCTCTTCCTGCTGCTCGGCCTGCGGGGGTCGCCGGTGCTGTACGCCGGGGAGGAGCTGGGGCTCGAGGACGCCGTGGTGCCGCCCGAGCGGGCCGTCGACCCCGGCGGCCGCGACGGCTGCCGGGCACCGATCCCCTGGACCGGCGCCGCCGACCATGGCTGGGGCGTGGCCGACGCCTGGCTGCCGTGGCCGCCCGACGCCGCCACCCGCAACGTCGCCGCCCAGGTGGCGGACGAGTGGTCGATCGCCCACCTGTACCGCCGGCTGATCGCCGCCCGGGCGGCGTCGCCGGCCCTCCGCGCCGGCGACTTCGCGTTCGTCGAGGCCCCGCCGGGCGTGGTCGCCTGGCGTCGCGCCGAGGGCGCCGACACGCGGGTGGTGGCGGTCAACATGGGGTCCGGCCGCGCCGCCCTCGAGCTGGCCGGCCGGGTGGTGGTCGCCAGCGACGGCCGCGGCGAGGGCGGTGACTTCGACGGCAAGCTCGACGCCGACTGCGCCGTCCTGGTCGACCCGGCCTGACCCGCGCCCGCCGGCCCGTCGACGGCGGCGCAGGCGGCCGACGGAGGGCGCGGCCGGTCGAGGGCGGCGCGGCCGGTCGAGGGCGGCGGGGGCCGTCAGACGTCGGCGGTCGAGGCGACGTCCGGCGAGATGCCGGGCGGCGGCTGGTGCGAACGGGCCTCTAGTACCAGTGAGCCGTTGCCGTCGAAGGCCAGGGCGGCGTTGCCCTCCAGCAGCCGGCGGACCGGCGTACCGGCCACGTCGGCCCGCCAGCCCGTGAGCAGGCGGGACGTCTCGTCGCCCCGCACGAGCGCCTCGATGTCGGCCCGGGTGGCGACGAGCGACGCGTCGAGGTCGGCGTCGCGGGAGAGCTGGCTCACCCACGCCGACGCCAGCGTGACAGCCGGCCGGAAGGTCGAGTCGACGCCGTCGCGGGGCGGCAGCAGCAGGTCGTGCTCGGAGAGCTCGACGCCCACCTTCACCGCGCCCAGCACCTCGTCACCCGCCCCGCCCTTCAGGTGGCGGCCGTCGATGCCCCGCACCCTGGCCAGGTCGTTGCGGTTCCGGGGCGGCCGCTCCGCGATGGCCACCACCGCCAGGTCGGGCAGGACGTGCCGCACCGGCCGGTCGGCCTGCCGGGCCCGCAGCTCGCGCCACGACGCCACCGCCTGGGCCACGCCCCGGGCCCGACCCTTCAGCCGCCGGGCCTCCTTGATGCGCCACCAGGCCATGTCGGCATCGAACGGCTCGGCGTGCCGCCGCCGCAGGGTGTCGCACTCGTCGAGCGCCCAGTCGAGGCGCCCGCGGGCGACGAGCTCGGACCGCAGCGACGCCCACAGGTCGTCGAGGTGGGCGACGTCGGCCGCCGCGTAGAGGCGGGCCTCGTCGCTGAGCGGGCGGCGCAGCCAGTCGGTCAG